>NZ_JBQKUM010000030.1:0-58591 GCF_054968605.1 Pseudoalteromonas sp. G5_S1_14_S5
CAGCGATTGCTGGCCTTTTTTTGTATCGGGTGTTTCGGTTAAATACTCAGGACTGAACCACTACTTTACTCGCATCAGCCTATGCATTTTGTCTTCGAATTGAATCTCGATAACCTGCGATATCTTCATCTTATCAACACGATCGAGCATTTTGAGTGGTAATCACGCTTTCTCATCCACTCTAGCGGTTCTTTAAAGGCATCCTCATTGATGACAAATGATTGGTCAGAAATCGAATCTTCAAAGATATGGACCAACCAAATACGGGACTGAAAATCCAGCAATGTGCTGAAGTAAGTTTTAATCTTAAAGATGGCGGTGGAAAAAGGCATGTGAGACCGAATAAGGAAGAGAACGTGGTGTTTATCAAGCATACCGTTTGTTGCTCAAGCTTGTCAGTCTGAGTTCGGCAACCACTCGAACATGGCTGCCTTATAGCGAAGGGGGGAGTATGTGAATGTTTATTTGAAGAACATGCCGAAATCGATCTCTTGCTCTTTTTGATATTTGACGAGCTTGACCCTTAGATTGTTTTGAGCGGCTAAATCAATGGCTAGATTCGACATGTTTTTTATTTCGTCGAGACAATTCGAAACCAGAGGCTTTTCTTGGTTATCGATAGTAGCAATGAGTGTGTTGTCAGTGCCGTTCTGGGCCTCATAAACATACGCATACATAGTATTTTCGTTGTGTTGCATAAACTTTTTCAAATGGTGTTTTTATTATTGATTCGTTGAAGATTACAGGGTTTATGTATACAGGCTAGTGCGGCTAAGTAAGCTCGAGAAAGAGAAAGTAAGACTTTGTAAGGGCTCTTTTTTTACTTTTTTGGGATGTTGGAAAATGCGCTCAACCCTTTATCTGCCTCGTTTTTTTGTCTTGTTAGGTTTTGCCTATCAATAAAATTGCTGAAATCCATTTAGTAAAATCAAGATTTTAGACAACAATTAAATGAAAGAAGCAGATAAAAACATGACGCAAAGTATTTAGGGAGAACGCTATGCATTCAATTAAAGTGAAAGATTACATGACGCAGCAGGTTGTGACATTCACTCCTGATATGCCGTTAAGTCTAGCGTTAGACAAAGTGATGAGTAGTCATCACATGGGTGGACCAGTTATTGACGACAATGAGCAAGTGATTGGTTTCCTTTCTGAGCAAGATTTATTAGAGAAGCTAGTTAAGGTTAGCTACTTCTGCCAAGACACCCATATTGTTGGTGATTGTATGTACCAAGAGGTGCTATCAGTCGCACCAGACTTATCCATTATCGAATTGGCAGATATGATGCAGGTAGGTAAACCAAAAGCTTATCCTGTCATCGATAATCAGAAATTGGTTGGCATTATCACTCGAACCGATGTATTGAGAGCAATCGGCAAGAACTTAGATGAATGTTTCCAACATCCGGTATAGTAGCGTGTTAAGAACGATTATATTTCTCTACACCCTTAAATAAAAAAGGCGCACTAGCGCCTTTTTCTTCGTGGAGCTTTTCTAATTATACCTATTTATGGGTCTATAGGTTTAGCCTTTGGTGTTTCAGTTTTTGGAGGTTTCATGTCAAACCAAACTGCAAAGTTTGTAGAAGGTTCAACGATGCGCCACATTTTGGTGATGTCGGGAGCAGGCTCAGTCGGCTTGATGGCATTATTTGTGGTCGACCTGCTCGATATGCTGTTTATCAGTATGCTAGGTCAGGTTGAACTGGCTGCTGCGGTTGGTTTTGCTGGCACACTCACTTTCTTTTCTACTTCTGTGTCGATTGGTACTTCCATTGCGATGGGAGCGTTGGTATCAAAAGCTATTGGCTCAAAAAATAGAGACCAAGCAAGAAACCTCAGCACCAGTATTATGCTGACCGCGTTTGTCATTAGCTCAACCGTCACTGCTGTGATGTACGCTTATATCCCTGAGCTATTGGCAGCCATTGGCGCGAAAGGCTTGGCCGCAGAACGTGCACAAGCTTATTTGCAGATTTTATTACCGAGTGGTCCATTGTTGGCGCTTGCGATGGCTGCAGGTGCTGGCCTAAGAGCTGCGGGTGATGCCAAGCGTTCAATGTGGGCGACATTATCGGGAGGGATCGTAAATGCGATCTTAGACCCTCTGTTTATTTTTGGCTTTGGTTGGAATATCGAAGGAGCGGCTATCGCTTCTGTTGTGGCACGCTTTTCGGTTCTCTTCTTCTCACTTTATCCTTTGATTCGCAGTCATGAGTTGGTGGCTCCGCCATCATTCGTCCAGTGGCGCATCAATATCCGCCCAATCTTAGCCATCGCGATCCCTGCAATCATTACTAACACGGCAACACCTATCGGCAATGCCATTGTCACGACAGGTATTGCACAATATGGTGAAGATTTCGTTGCGGGCTTTGCGGTAATTGGTCGTTTAACACCGGTGTGTTTTGCTGTGATTTTTGCTTTGTCTGGCGCGGTAGGGCCAATCATTGGTCAGAACTTTGGTGCCGAGAGAATGGACAGAGTAAAAGAGACGCTCAATAACTCTCTAGTTGTGACTACGGTGTACACAATTGTGGTTTGCGTCTTGTTGTACTTCCTACAAGGTCCCGTGATTCATGGCTTTAGTCTGCAAGGGGATGCGGCGATCATTGTTGCTGCTTTCTGTACCTATGTGGCCATTACTTTCATCTTTAACGGTGCACTGTTTGTCGCGAACACCTCGTTTAATAACCTAGGTAAGCCGCTGTATTCCACCGCTTTGAACTTAGGTAAAGCGACACTTGGTACCTTACCTTTCGTATATTTAGGTTCGCAATGGTCTGGCGCGTTAGGTGTGTTATACGGACAAGCGCTGGGTAATATTCTGTTTGGATTGTTAGGTGTCTTGGTGCTTCGTTACCACATCTCTGAATTGATTCAGGGCTCTAACGTTGAGCCTGTTGAAGATGACGTGTCTATCGTAAGTTTGAATACACAGCCTTTCTGTTCTCATGATGCCGTGCTGATTGATGATGTTTCAGCGAATAGAGAAGAGTGTGCTGAGGTTAAGCCAGGCTAGTGATGTGAATGTCATTCGAAATGAAAAGATCGAAATAAAACGCCTTAACCGAAAACTTCTTCTTGACCTTGGAGCTACCTCCAAGGTTTATACTTTCGATGAACTTGGGGTTGATTGCTTTAATGACTAAGCAACCACTTCAAGGATATTGAAGTATTAAGGAGATACATTATGTGCGCAAAACACGCAGCGTGCCGCTCAGTAAAAGTGGACGTTCAACCACAAGCAGCCGCAATAAGCTGCTCTAGCCCTAAAATTTCAAGCATTACTGCAGCTGGTACATCATCAGCATGTTGCAGCTCTTCTTCAGCGACAGTCGCGTCATCGGGTGATGGCTGTTGTAGTTCAGACAGTGGAGAAGAAGACAGTCAGTCCTCAACGATAACGAACGATGCCCAATTTTCTAAAAGTTGGTTGGTTTCCGGAATGGACTGCCCAGCTTGTGCCAGAAAAATAGAAAAAGCGATCAGTAATATCGACGGTGTAATTCAAGCGAAGGTACTCTTTGCTACCGAAAAACTGGTTGTGAAATTTAACAATGAAAGTCTTGCAGACACCATAGAGCACGTCTCTATTAACACTGGCTTCCCGTTAACGGAAGTAGGTTCTAAGAAAGAAAAACAACAACCAGAGACGTTTTGGCAAGCGCATATTCAACCTAATTTACAGATCATAGCGATAGCCTCAGCGATGCTGTTTGCGGCGTTACTGAAAAGTTCAGCACCTCAATTAAGTGAAGGCTTATTCATCGCGACATGTCTACTTGGATTGTATCCGGTCGCTAAGAAAGCCGTTCAACTAGCCCACTCGGGAACTCCTTTCGCGATAGAAACCTTAATGAGCGTGGCTGCACTGGGTGCACTATACCTAGGCGAGACCGCAGAAGCGGCAATGGTATTGCTTCTGTTCTTGATTGGCGAACGCTTAGAGGCTTTTGCTTCTTCTAAAGCGAGAAGTGGTGTTCAAGCGCTAATGGCTTTAGTACCTGAGAATGCGACCAAGATTATTAACGGTGAACGTGTTGAAGTAGCGGTAAGCGAGTTGGTACCTGGCGATGTGATTGAAGTGGCTGCGGGTTCTCGTTTGCCAGCAGACGGTCAGTTGATTACCGATGCGGCGAGTTTTGACGAAAGTGCGTTGACTGGCGAGTCTGTACCTGTCGAGCACACCCTAGGTAATAGCATCATGGCTGGTGCTGTCGTAGTCGATAAAGTGGTACGCATTACGATTACCTCTAAACAGGGTGAGAACGCCATTGACCGTATTCTTCACCTGATTGAAGAGGCGGAATCACGTAAAGCACCACTAGAGCGTTTTCTTGATAAGTTCAGTCGTTGGTACACACCATTGATGATGGTAGTGGCTTTGCTCGTCATCATCACGCCACCATTATTGTTTGCTCAACCTTGGGAAACATGGGTGTACCGTGGTCTAGCACTGTTGCTAATCGCATGTCCTTGTGCACTTGTTATCTCAACACCTGCGGCGATCACTTCAGGTTTGGCTGCGGCAGCAAAACGCGGTGCGCTAATCAAAGGCGGTGCAGCACTTGAGCAGCTTGGTAAGATCGAAACTATTGCTTTCGATAAAACAGGCACACTGACTGAAGGTAAGCCTCAGGTGACTGATATTGAGCCACTGTCAGGTTGGCAGAAAGATGCGATGCTTCGTGTTGTTGGTGCTATTGAAGTTGGCTCTACTCACCCATTGGCAAAATCACTGGTGGCAAAAGTTGAAGAATTAGGCATCGATATTCCTGAGTCACACAACAAGAAAGCGCTGATTGGTAGTGGCGTGGAAGGTGACGTCGATGGTGTGAAGTATCGAGCGCTTGCGCCATCTAAACTTGATTTTGCTTTGGATGCAAAGGTATCTAAGCAAATCGAATCGCTAGAAGATGAAGGTAAAACCGTTGTTGTTGCATTAGAGGTTAAAGGCTCTGATCAGGCAGCCAATGCGATTGGTCTGATTGCGTGGCAAGACACATTACGTAGTGATGCGAAGTTAGCGATTGAACGCCTTAATGGTCTCGGTATTCAATCTATTATGTTGACAGGGGACAACCCGCGCAGTGCTGCTGCGATCAGTGGCAAGGTTGGTATGCAGTACAAAGCAAGCCTACTTCCAAGTGATAAGGTGTCTTACGTACAAGAGTTGTCTCAACAGTCGCATGTAGCGATGGTTGGAGATGGTATTAACGATGCTCCAGCGATGAAGACCGCTCATGTCGGTATCGCAATGGGTGGGGGTACAGACGTCGCTCTGGAAACTGCTGATTCAGCACTGACTCATAACCGTCTAACTGAATTACCAGCAATGATTGAGCTGTCGCAAGCTACTATCAATAATATCCGTCAAAACGTCGCTTTGGCTCTTGGCTTGAAAGGTGTGTTCTTAGTGACGAGCTTATTTGGTATTACGGGCTTGTGGGTAGCGGTTCTAGCGGACAGTGGTGCAACAGCACTGGTGACATTGAATGCATTGCGCCTGCTACGATTCAAGTCTAAAGCAGACTAAACCCAACGCTTTTATACAAAATTACACACTATATAAACGCCTTTAACGGTAATACGTTAAAGGCGTTTTTTGTCTCATTAGTATGCAACGAAGGTGCTCAGATTGCTTATTTTTGTGATGCCAATCGGTTTTTTGTGAAACTTGAAATCTTGTTGCTATCAACGGTGTGAGCTGTATCACTTCATTTTATCATGAGCTTGGTTAGAGTGTGTTCGTACCCCACGAATTTACTATGAGCTTAAATAAGGGTAAATAACCCAATAAGCCAAAAGGAGCGAACTATGTCTCAAGCTGTTTTCCATTTAGGTGTTACTGAAGCAGATCTTAACGGTGCTACTCTTGCGATCATTCCAGGTGATCCTGCTCGTGTACAAAAAATTGCAGAAGAGATGGAGAACCCTGTATTTCTTGCTAGCCATCGTGAATACACACTTTACCGCGCAGAACTAGACGGTAAGCCAGTGGTTGTATGTTCAACAGGTATTGGTGGTCCATCTACCTCTATCGCTGTAGAAGAGCTAGCTCAACTGGGTGTTCGCACTTTCCTACGTGTTGGTACTACTGGTGCTATCCAACCTCACGTAAACGTGGGTGACATGATTGTTTCTACTGGTTCTGTTCGTCTGGACGGTGCTAGCCTACACTTTGCTCCAATGGAGTTCCCAGCGGTTGCTGACTTCGAAGTAGCGACAGCAATGAAAGCAGCAGTTGAAGAGGCTGACGCAACAGTTCACATGGGTGTAACGGCTTCAAGTGATACTTTCTACCCAGGTCAAGAGCGTTACGACACGTTCTCTGGTCGTGTAGTTAAGCGTTTCCAAGGTTCCATGCAAGAGTGGCAAGACATGGGCGTTCTAAACTTCGAAATGGAATCTGCAACGCTGCTAACTATGTGTGCAAGTTCTGGTCTGAAAGCGGGTTGTGTTGCTGGTGTAATCATCAACCGTACGCAAACAGAGACGCCTGATCACGACACACTAAAAGTAACAGAAGCACGCTCAATCAAAGTGGTTGTAGAAGCTGCTCGCAAAATGCTTTAAGTAGCAAAAGTGCTTTAAGTTTTAATCTGACAGCAAATTTTGAAATGGCCGCATCGATTGATGCGGCTATTTTTTATTTACTGGTTAAGTGACAGAGAAAAAACAGATAAGAAAAAGGCGAGTCACTAAATAGTGACTCGCCTTTGTTATATTGGTTTAAGAGAAGCTTGCTCTTTAGCACTCTTGGTCTTCGTTACCGCCAGCAGCCTTAAACCAAGCTGTTAGGTGCGTTTTAAGTTCTTTCAACTCGTCAGGGCCGATCAAAGCAAGGCCAAGATCTTCTGCGCGTGTGATGTCGTTATGGCGAAGCGGGCGGAAGCTCACTAGCATAGCGCGGGCTTGTAGGCCACCTAAAAGGTCTCTTAGTGATTCCAGTTTGTACAAGGTGTCATCACCATCATCACGCATGCCTTTCGTCTTACATTCGATTATGTGCAGTTTATTGTTCACCACAGATGCCACATCTAGCTCATTTCGAACTTCACGTTCGCCAAGTTGGCGGTATACCTGAACATTCAAAGAGCGATCTTGGATGGTCGGCATGTCATCTTGGATCTGCTTTACCGTGCTGTGAACGAGAGTTTCAAGCCACTCGCCGTTCGAGAAGCGTCGAGCATCTTCACTGGCAAAGGTTAGGGTGCCATTCTCATAAGTCGCAATTTTCGCTTCTACTAAATCGCTTAACAGCATGTTCAGTTCACGATAGCCCTGTTGCTTCTCTGATAACTCAACATCCAGCTTCTGCTCTTTGCGACAAGTGGTTGCAAGGTAGTTAAGTGTCGCAAGACCAGGACCTAATTCAAGTGCGTTACTTGCCCAACGTTCACCTAGCTCGTATAGCTTTTGATCGAGTTGTGGAGGTAGCTGTACATCACTGAATTCGCCACGGGCGCCAAATACGGTTAGGTAGTCATCGATAGTGATACGGTCTTGAACTTGCGCGTCTTCTTTTCCGTTCGGGTAAAGCCAGCACAGTTTGTCACTATTTGGCTCTACAACGAAGATAGGCCAGTGGTAAGTACGGAACACTTCGTAAACTGAAAGTAGACGGTGACGCAGACCACAACTAGCGTTGAGTTTCACTTCTTGGCCACGTGCTTTTAAATCTTCCGCAAGGTTTTGAATGGATTCTTTAATTACTGACGTGTTTACGATCGTCGGAATTTCAAAAAACTCGCTCGTAATATCACGCTTTTGTAAAACACTGTCTAAGCGCTGATACATATCGATTTGATTCTTATCGCCGATGAACACGATGTGCGTGCTGATCGTTCGGTTATCAAGTAGTGGGGTAAGCAAGCGAATGGGGTCTTGATCGATAATGCCAACATGAACAGCCATATAAATTCCTTAATAGCGGCTCGCTCATAAAGGTGAAAGAAAACGGGAAACAGCAAGCCTTAATAACCATATAATGACAAAGCTCATAAAAAACAAGGGCAACTCTTGATAAAAGTTGCCCTTGTTCAAATAGTTACCACTATTGGGAAGGAAGTCCCAACAATCTCACCTAATATTTATGGTTCCATCACTTATCTATAGCTTAAATTGATGAACCAAATCTCCTTGTTGATTCGCAAGAAGCGTTAGGTTTTGGCTCGCCTCAGCTATTGATGACATTGCTTGATAACTTGCATCGGCAATGTGGTTAATGTCTTCAATATTGCGCGCAATATCGCCTGATGTTTCACTCTGTTCAGCTGCTGCTTGAGAGATATGAGTACTCATATGGCTGATTTCTAGAATCAAGGCTTGAATCTCTTCCATTGCACTATTGGCATTCGATGCTTGTTGTACCGACATATCCATATCACTCATACAGCTTTCGATGACATTACTTGCGGTTTTCGAGCTGGACTGTAGGTTGCTAATCATAGTTTCGATTTCAGCGGTAGATTGCGTTGTTTTCTGCGCCAGTACACGAACTTCATCGGCAACGACCGCAAAACCACGACCTTGCTCACCAGCACGCGCCGCTTCAATCGCAGCATTCAGTGCTAGAAGGTTAGTTTGTTCTGCAATACCGCGAATTACGTCTAGGATTGAGCCAATCTGGCTACTCATCTGTTGCAGTTCACTCACTGCACTAACTGATTCGGTCAAACGAGTTTCCAGTTGGTTGATGGTGCTGATGTTGGTGTTCATGATCTGACGACCCGATTCAGAAGCGGTTTCAACTTGCTGAACCATAGTCAAAGAGCTTTGTGCACTATTCGCCACTTCCTGTACTGAGTGCGACATCTCTGTCATTGCCGTCGCTACTGCCGCAGTCTGCTCACGCTGGCTGTTCAGTTGAGCCTGAGTTTCTGAAGAGGTCTTCTGGTTGACGCTTGCTGTTTTGGTTAGGTCATCTGACGCATCGTTAAGCTTCACAAGAATATTGTGCAGGTTATCGGCTAAGGTGTTGATGTGGCCACTTACTCGGCTGAATTCGTTGTTGTAACGAATATCGATGCGCTGTGTCATGTCGCCTTCTGTTAGGCCTTCCAGTGTCTTAAGGATACGGGTTAGTGGTTCTCTCACACTGTGAGCAATGTGGTAGCCAATTGCTGCTGCAAATATTGTTACAACTACACCGATTGCAATAGCATTAAATAGGCCTTTGTCGTATATGCTGCTCGCGTCTGCCAATGAAGAGTTAAGTTGTTCTTCGGCTGTTACGTTGAATGAGTCTAACACAGACATCGCTTGGTCTACTTCAACCGCTAAGTTAGCGATGTTTAAATAAAGTGCTTGCTTTGCTTGGAGGTAGTTGTTGTGCTTATCAAGAACACCGCCTTTTTGGCCTACGTCTTTAGTGAACTCCTGAACTGATTCATCGAATACATTCTTAAGAGCAGGTAGTTGTGTTGCCAAACCACGGTAAGCGTAGTTTAGGTGAGTCACGGCTTTCTTGTTTTGGTTCACGGCTTTCTGTACGAATGCTACATCAGAGCTCGCAAGTGCGTCTGATGTGATTACTTCTGCGTCTTGCAGCTTGATGAAGTAACTTTTCGCCATTACTTTTACAGAGATGCTTTTTTGATCGGCTACGTACTCTTTCATACCAACGGTCAACTCTGAGTGTAGGCGTTGGAAATCACGTGATGCTTTTTGTACTTGCTCTTGCGCTTCAAACATCGCGACGTAATTGTTCATCGCTTCATCCGCTTCAGCAAAGTAGCGCTCTTCCATGGCTCTTAGCTGAGTAATGCGTTCGATGAGGGAGGTATTGTTTTGGCTTGCTGCTTCTAGATTGCCAAGAACTTCTGAAAAAGCGTTTTGTGATGCAGCAAATTCTGTGCGCATTGCAGACATGCGTTCAGCGTTTTGTGTGGTTAAGAAATCTTTGAATGACTTATCAGCAGAAAGCAATTGGACACTTGTTTGATTGGAAAGCGCAACAAGCGGTAATGAGGTTTCTGAAACACTCTCAAAATTGCTATGTATCTGATTCATGCTGTTCATCATGATGGTTATCGTGATTGCGAACATGATGATGATCAGTGCGAAACCAGCGTACATACGCTTTATCACAGATCCCTTCATGGCTTTCTCCCTAAATAAAATGCAGACCTAATGTCAGGTCAAAGTAAAAATAACAAAATTGTCAGCATTTTATTGAGCTCATCTTACGCATTTTATGACGCACACGTCAAAAATAGCGCTCAGTTATAATTAACATGCCATTCTTGAGAACTAAGACCAGTTTTCTTTGATTTGAACGGTGTTTTTTATTAAGCTTTATAGCAGGTTTATTGTGGTTTGATGCGGTATAGCGCATACTCAAAACACTAAAAAGTAAATGTTTTATCGGAGAAAAACATGGCTGAAGAAACCATCTTTAGTAAGATCATTAATAAAGAAATTCCAGCAGATCTGTTATACCAAGACGATTTAGTGACAGCGTTCCGTGACATCAATCCACGCGCTCCTAGTCACATTCTTATCATCCCTAATAAGCAGATCCCAACGACCAACGATGTTGAAGTAGAAGATGAAGCAATGATGGGGCGTATGTTTACTGTTGCTCGTAAGCTAGCAAAAGAAGAGGGTATCGCGGAAGATGGTTACCGTCTTATTGTGAACTGTAACTCTCATGGTGGCCAAGAGGTTTACCACATCCACATGCACTTAGTTGGTGGCCGTCCGCTTGGCCCTTTACTTATGAGCTAATCAAATAAGTTAATTAACACAAACAACAAGTTGGAAAATTTGTTGTTTGTATGCCAATTTTAATTGTTAACTGTTGTCTGAATATCGGCTTTGTTTAAGCAGAGCACGATGAAACAAGCATTTACTTGCTTGAAATCCTTTTTACAGCAGGTTTCGTTTTGATAACGGGACCCTAATAAAGTTGGCATTTTAAACATGCACGGAGACGATAAGTGAAGCAACAGTTTAGATTCGCTTCCATTGCCCTACTATCGGCGCTGACCGCGGGATGCGCGAGTATGTCTGCAGGTAACCTGTTCAGTCATTACAGCGCACAAAATAAAAGTGTCTATCAAGCCGTTAAATCTGGAGATTATTCAGAGGCTCAACAAGCGTTACCAGATTACGCAGCAGGAGACATTCTCGATAATTTTGAGAGAGGCAGAATCAATCTGTTGGATCAAAAATATCCAGAGAGTAAGTCTTCGTTTGAAGCCGCGGATCAGGCTGTTACCGAGCAGCAGAGAAAAGCCGTCATCTCAATATCAGACAGTGCAACCAGTGTGGGTGCATTGGCTGTGAATGACAATATTACCGAGTATGTGCCGCCCGATTACGAGTTAGGCTTTCTTCATCTTTACCTCGGTTTGAATTATCTAAAGAAAAACGATTTAGAAGGTGCGGTGATTGAAATGCGTCGCGCCAACCAAGTTCAAGAGCAAGCAAAGAAGCAGCGCGAGGCTGAGCTAGAAAGAGCAGCCGGCGATGCGAAGAAACAGGGGCTATCTGCCAATGTTGGCAGCATTCTCGCGAATTACCCAGATGCGGGTAAAAAGCTGCAGTCAGTGCAGAACGCTTATCTGATGTTTTTATCGGGTTTGCTTTATGAAGCTTCAAACGATTTAAACAGTGCTTATGTTGATTATCGACGTGCATTGGCGGTGATGCCTGATAACCAAGAGATTATCGATAGAACCATGGTAACGGCTGCACGTTTGGGTATGGGACAAGATTTAGCCAAACTGGAGAAGCGTTACAAGCAGTCATCTAAGCTAAGTAGTGGTCAAGGGCGCGTGATTGTTCTCCAAGAGCAGAGTGCTGTTCAAGCGATGGACAGTTGGCGATTAGATTTACCTGTTTATGACAGTCGCGATCAGGGAGCAATATACTCTCTTGCGCTGCCATATTACCCAAGTCAGAACGTAGAACGTTTTTCTCCGTTACGAATCAGTGGGCAGCCGCTGCAAGAGCATTTGATTACCGACGTAAACGCTATGGCTCAGAACGATCTATCTGAGCGTATGACGAGCATTGTTATTCGCCAAGCACTACGTGTGGTCGCAAAAGACCGCATTCGTAAAGAGGCAACCAAGGGTGATGACGTTGGCAACATTTTGTTCAATGTGTGGAACACGCTGACAGAGCAACCAGACACTCGCAGTTGGCAATCATTACCAGCTGAGATTAAGAGCAGTACGTTTGTAGCAAACAGCGGCCAATATACTTTGGAAGCGGGCGCTAAAACCTATGATTTTGATATTCGAGAAGGGCAGACTACTTTGGTATGGATTTCTCGACAAGGAAACAACGCAACAATGTGGCATAAACAGCTAGGGAGGCTGTAATGAAAAAGTGGTTAGTGAGCTTAGCAGCGGTTATGGCTCTGGCTGGTTGTGCTGATAATACAGCTGGCGTAAGGGTTGATAGTCTGACTCAGAACGTATTCTTTGGCGACAATGTGTTGGGCAGCCGTTTACAAGTTGAAGATATCCGTACCGATCAGATTGATGGTCACACTCGAGGTATTGTCCGCTTAAACAGTAACTATAAAGGAGACCAACACATCCTTTATCGTTTCTATTGGTATGACGATGCTGGGCTTGAGGTCAACTTGAAACAAGGGCCGTGGAAGCAAGCGATTGTACGTGGCTTTGAAAGCATCTCGTTGTCGGAAGTATCGGTAAACCCGAAAGCAACTCAATTCCGAGTGCAGTTCCGAGAGCAGTAAGAATAGATTTAGTTATAACCGGTGCTAGTTAAGGTGGACTAGCACTTAAGAAAGCGAATTGATTCGCACAGATAAAATTTAAGAGTGTGGGTAACCCCGCTCAATGATAAGTTGAGGAAACATAATGAAAAAGAGTGTCATTGCGCTACTAGGCTTAGCGGTTATTTTAGGCGGTTGTTCAAACAAGGTAAGCTACGGTGATGCACAAGCAGTAGAAACCACGACAATCGATTTCGGTTCAACTGACCTTCAAACTATTGCTGGTGAGATGGTTGATAGCATGATGGCTTCTGGTTCAGTGTCTTACATTACTCGTGATCAGCGTCCAATCGTATTCGTAGAGCGAATCAAGAACAAAACAAGTGAGCACATCGATACTGAGTCAATCACTGACACTATCAGTACAAAAATGCTGAACTCTGGTAAGTTCCGTTTCGTTGACATGGACCGTGTAGAGTCTGTTCGTGAGCAACTAAACTTCCAAAACAACGATGAGCTAGTGAACCAAAGCTCTGCGATTCAGTTCGGTAAGATGGTTGGTGCTCAGTACATGCTGTACGGCAACCTATCAAGCATCGTTAAGAAAGCAGGTAGCGACGAAGATGTGTACTACAAAATGACCATGCGTCTGATGGACCTTGAGACTGGCTTGATCGAGTGGGCTGACGAGACTGAAATCCGTAAGCAGCAATCTAAGAGCCTACTAGGTCTTTAATTTTGCTTAACTACCAACTATGCACACTTACTATTTACAGTGAATAGATTGGTTACACGCTAATTCAGTACATGATGTGCTGATATTTGAAGACACTGGCTCTGGTCAGTGTCTTTTTTGTAGGGAAATGAAGACGTTAATAGGGAATGAGCAATGGCAATTTTTTCTTGGTCTGAGGCTAAGCTTCTTGATACCAGTTTGAGTTCGCTTGATGGTTATTTTTCGCAGCCGCCAGTGAAGGCTCAAACACTCACCGGTGGTCTGACTAACCGATGTTGGAAGCTGGTATCTTCTGATGGCGATGAATACGTATGGCGTCCGAGCACACCAATCACCAACGCTTTCTTTATTTCCCGTCATGAAGAGTACCAAGTGTTGTCTGCCATCGAGCGTCTTGGTATTGGACCAAGCCCGATAGTGGTGAATGAGCAGGGCTTATTGGTTGAGTGGGTTGCTGGGGATACGCTATATGAAGGTTTAGATATTGATGACCTTCTGAAAACGCTTATCTCTGTGCATCTAGTTAACACCGCACGATTACCACTTAAGCCGTTTAGCTTTTCAGCGCGAGTAGACCATTATTGGCTTCAGCTTAATGCCGCTCATCAGACTGAGGTCTACAGCAACATTTATAAAGAGTGGCGTACAACGCCAAGTATCTCGAGCATTGATCTTTCCTTATGTCACTTTGATCTTGGCGGTTATAACCTAGTGGAGAGCAGTGACGGGATTAAAATCATTGATTGGGAATACGCGGCAATTGCTGACCCTAGATTAGATCTAACCTTAACCATTTCAGTCGCAGGTGCCCCGGTGCAAGAAACGGTTGAAAAGTATTGTAAGCTGCGCGGTATTCACGATGTTCAACCTTGGCTAGATGGTGTAGAAGCGTGGTTACCACGAAGTCGAATGATGGCAATGTTGTGGTATTTGCTCGCCTATCAACTGTGGGGAGATGAAAGTTATCTGCGTGAAGCTGAGGCTCTGAGTCACACTTTCTGTATCTAGGATCACGTTTAGGAAGTGAAAAATATAATTTCGATGGTCTTCCCTTTAAAACCTTGTTTTTCGTGTTAGATTGTTCGAAACGTACCAATATTCAATGGGGGAGGTACAATGATTATTTATCTTCACGGCTTCGACTCAACAAGCTCGGGAAATCACGAAAAAATACTGCAGTTGCAATTCATTGATGATGACGTTCGTTTCATCAACTACAGTACTTTGCATCCAAAGCACGACATGCAGTACCTACTGAAAGAGGTGCACAAAGTGATAGAGCAATCAGACGACCCACATCCAATTATCTGTGGTGTTGGTTTAGGCGGTTTTTGGTCTGAGCGTATTGGCTTCTTGTGTGGTATCAAACAGGTTATTTTCAATCCAAATCTTCAACCTGAAAACAACATGGTGGGCCGAATCGATCGTCCTGAAGAGTACGAAGATATTGCGAATAAGTGTGTGGAACAGTACCGCATGAAAAACAAAGGTCGCTGTCTAGTGGTGCTTTCTCGCGAAGATGAAATTCACGACAATAGCAAAACAGCTGCTGCGCTCGAAGATTACTACGATGTGATTTGGGATGAGAAAGAGAGCCATAAATTCAAAAAAATCTCTCAACATCTTCAGGCAATGAAAGCTTTCAAAGACGCTTAACATACTAAGTATTTTATAAGAAGCGGCACTCAATGAGTGCCGCTTTTTTTATTTTGAATGTAACGTTACTATTGATGATGCTGTCGTAGCTGCGATGTTGATAAGTTTGCGCAAACGTTAACTATTTGGCGGCGAATCCTCATTGAGGGTAAGGATTTTAGTTGCGGTCATCGGTTTGCCATATATAATGTTCCAAAGCTAAATATTTTGATAAATATCAAAAAAATTGAGAGCGAGTGATAAAACTTGCCCATTATTTGTGTACTGCCTCTAAGGTCGTCACCTTTTTTATCCACGTGAGCAAGTCGACAAGCGGATGTTTGTTGCTTGTAATCCCTCTAATTACTCGGTGAGCTGTCGTTATTCTTTTTCGCGGTTATCCAATATGTCACAGCCTTATGTAAAGGCCGGGTAGATACATAGAATTTATCGGTTGGAGTAATCGAGCCGAACCCTATTTATTCATTTTGTAGAGGATTGTCATTGTGACAAAAATTATCGTAGTAGGCGGCGGTGCTGGTGGTTTAGAACTAGCAACTAAGCTTGGCCGCACTTTAGGTCGTAAGAAACGTGCCCAGATTACACTGGTAGACCGTAAAGCAAGCCACCTATGGAAGCCATTACTTCATGAAGTAGCAACTGGCTCTTTGGATGAAGGTGTTGATGCGTTAAGTTACCGCGCGCACGCAAAAAACCATTACTTCGATTTCCAAATGGGCAGTCTGAACGACATCGATCGTGAGCGTAAAGCGATTGTACTTAGCGAGCTGAGAGATGAGCACGGTGAATTGCTGATGCCAAGCCGTGAGCTTGAATACGATATTCTGGTCATGGCACTAGGTTCAACGTCTAACGATTTCAATACTCCTGGCGTTCGTGATAACTGTATTTTCCTTGATAGCCCAGAGCAAGCTCACCGTTTCCGTACTGAAATGAACAACCAGTTTTTAAAGCTGCATGCTAAGAACGGTCAAGGTACGGTAGACATCGCCATTGTTGGTGCGGGTGCGACTGGTGTAGAGCTTTCGGCTGAGCTTCACAACGCTGTGAAAGAGCTTCGTACATACGGTTTCGGCGACCTGGACTCAAGTAAGTTGAACGTAAACCTAGTTGAAGCTGGTGAGCGTATTCTTCCAGCTCTTCCTCCTCGTATTTCAAGTGCTGCACACTCTGAGCTGACTAAGCTTGGTGTGAACGTTCGTACCAATACTATGGTGACGCAAGCGGACGCTGATGGCCTAACAACGAAAGATGGCGACAAAATCCCAGCTCAAATCATGGTATGGGCAGCAGGTATCAAAGCGCCAGATTTCATGAAAGATATAGGTGGTCTTGAAACCAACCGTATCAACCAACTGGTTGTGAAAAATACGCTGCAGACGACACTTGATGACAACATCTTTGCTATCGGTGACTTGGCACAATGTACACAAAAGGATGGTTCTATTGTTCCACCTCGTGCTCAAGCGGCTCACCAAATGGCAAGCTGCGCATTCAGCAACATCATTGCTAAGCTGAACGGTCGTGACCTGAAAGACTACATCTACAAAGATAAAGGCTCACTAGTATCACTAAGCCGTTTCTCTACTGTAGGTAGCTTGATGGGTAACCTGACTAAAGGTTCGATGATGGTTGAAGGTCGTATTGCTCGTGTGGTTTACATCTCTTTGTACCGCATGCACCAGATGGCGCTTCACGGAATCATTAAGACATCTCTAATGATGTTGGTTGGTCGTATTAACCGTGTTCTACGTCCAAACCTAAAGCTTCACTAATTAGTTAGCTTTTCGAAGAAGAGTTAAGCTTTCAAAACGCTTAACGCTGATAGTAAAAAAGAGCTCTCCGGAGCTCTTTTTTGATCGTGTCAGTTAATTGGTAACCTTGTTGGTTATTGCTAAGCCACTGGTGGCAATACCGAGTAAACGACACCATCTTTTGGCTTGCCGTTGAAGATAAAGCGATTCTTGGCAATGGCTTCTCGTTCTGCCCCACACTTCTCTATGAGCTTTTGGCTCGGTAGGTTTTCGGTATCACAGACAATCTCTAAACGCGTTAACTTGAGCTGAGCAAAGCAAAATTCAAACAGAGCTAGCATCGCCTCCTTTGCTATGCCTTTTCGTTGAAATTGGTCACCAACCCAATACCCTAAACTCGCCATATTAAAGGTGTGGTAAAGCTCATTGATTGCCACCATACCAACCAGCTTGTCGCTTTTTCTTTCGAAAATGCCAAAGCCAAACGCATCGGCTTTCACCCAGTTTAAGCGAGTGGCGAGAATGAACTTTTCAGCTTCAGCGATAGAGAACCGATCATGACACCAGTCGACCCAAGGCAGTAAGCTAGGGGAAGACTTGATCAGTTGAGAAAACTCGTGAGCGTCAGAAGGCTCAATAATTCTTAGGCTGAGGTTTTGTGTATTGATCTGAAAGTCGGGGCTCATAGGGCGTACCAATTAAATTTGTAAGTACCTGCTGAAAGTAGCCTGCACCTAATAAAACGCCCTCACAATGGAGGGCGCTTTGAATGATTAGTAGGAGTATAGCTTGGGTGCTAACAAACCAACTAGCTTCGTCGCTATATCACTTGGGTTGTTTACTCAGCAACGCGACGAACTTGAATTACCATGCCAAGAAGCGGGTGGTCAAGATAGTGAGTCTCAGTACTGCGCATGCGACGTTTTTGCTCCATACGGTAGCTCTTGAGGAACTCTTCTACTTCAACCGTTGGAGAGATTTCCGTTAAGTTACCTACTTGAACATTGCTCTCAGCACCGCTTACTGGAGAGTCGAGTTCGATTAGCTGTTCTTGCAGCTTCACTTCACGAACGCTTGGTGCTTTCAAATCCAGAGTGGTTTCAGCGTATAGGTAGTGCTGAACATAGATTTGTAGCTTGCCGTCAAGTTCGTAAAGTGGCTTGTCGATAGTCTCTTCTTGAAAGCCATCTGCAGATGTCGTGACTGCGCCTTTTTCTGAACCGTCAGCATTGAACTGTTTCGAGAAGTCTTTACCTGCTTGAATGTGGAACACAGGTGCTGAGCTCTTCCCTTGATCGCCTTGACGCCAAGCCGTATGCATCAGTACTTCAAAGCCAGCATGCTGCTTTAGCTTATCTTTCTGAGGCGTCAGTTTGTACTCCGAGTCAGGGAGCATCTTTACCCCTTTACTTGCTCGGTACTGGGTGTCCTGAAATGAACCAACGCGCTCAAGTGCAATCTTTGGTTGGGTATTAGGCCAAGACTCATTCACCCTCTCTGCGTCAACTGCGCGCTTAAAAATGATCACTTCTATATCAAATTGTCTCTGTGCCAAACTTGGCAGTGAGACGAACAATAGTAGCAGTGGGATCAGTCTTTTCATTTTTACTCCGTTTTCCAGCCGCACTACCGGCTGGATAAATTATATGTGTAAGTGGATTAGGCTTTACGCTGAAGGCAGCAAGTTCTGTCTGAATTCGCCTAATAGATCACTAACAAATTGAATTCGTTTCCGTCTGTCGACCAATGGTATCGTAAACTTGAACTTAGTTGGTCCTTCCATTGAAAACTTTTGCGGTTGAGATTGCAACAGTTTAACAAGGTAGTTCGGGTTTATGTCAGCATCCGGGTAGAATTCGATAAATCCGCCTTTGTCATGCGCTTCAATCTTCTTCGCCTTGATAGAGGCCGCCGCCAACTTAAGCTCGGAAACCGATAATAAGTTCTTGGTTGCATCAGGAAGAATACCAAAGCGGTCGATAAGCTCGACTTTCAGCTCCGCAAGTTCATCCGTGTCACTCACGCTCGCAATACGTTTGTATGTTGATAAGCGCGTGTTGATGTCTGGAATATAGTCGTCTGGCAATAGAGCTGGGATGCGCATCTCAATCTCAGTTTGTTCACGTAACAGGTCATCAAGTGACGGCTCTCGACCTTCTTTCAAGGCCTCAACCGCTTGCTCTAGCATCTCCATATACAGCGTGAAGCCGACAGATTGTATTTGACCACTCTGTTCATCACCCAACAGTTCACCGGCACCACGAATCTCTAAATCGTGTGTTGCGAGAGTGAAGCCTGCGCCTAAGTCTTCCAGAGAGGCAATCGCGTCTAATCGTTTAATTGCATCTTTGGTCATCGCTTTCGGATGCGGTGTTAGCAGGTACGCATAAGCTTGGTGGTGAGAACGACCTACGCGACCACGCAATTGGTGAAGCTGTGCTAAACCAAGGTTGTCGGCTCGGTCCATCAAGATGGTATTGGCTGTCGGAACATCGATACCGGTCTCAATGATGGTTGTACATACCAGCAGGTTAAAGCGCTGGTGATAGAAGTCATTCATGATGCGTTCTAGTTCGCGCTCTCGCATTTGACCGTGAGCGACCGTTACACGAGCTTCTGGAATCAGCTTTTGTAATGACTCTGCGGTTTTCTCAATTGTATCGACTTGATTGTGGAGGAAGTAAACCTGACCACCACGCATGATTTCACGAAGTACTGCTTCTTTCACTATTGCATCATCACTTTGACGAACAAAAGTTTTGATAGCTAAGCGTCGTGCCGGCGGAGTAGCAATGATCGATAGGTCACGCATTCCACTCATCGCCATGTTAAGCGTTCTTGGGATTGGAGTCGCAGTCAGCGTTAGAATGTCGACATCGGCACGCATCGCTTTTACTTTCTCTTTTTGACGGACACCAAAGCGGTGTTCTTCATCGACGATCAGTAAGCCAAGGTCTTTGAACTGGATATCACTAGAGAGCAGTTTGTGAGTACCGACTAGGATATCAACCTTGCCGTCTTCGACATCTTGCATGATCGCTTTTTGCTCTTTAGCTGATTTGAATCGAGAAAGCACTTCAACACGGATCGGTAAATTCGCGAAACGGTCTCGGAAGTTTTCGAAGTGTTGTTGAGCAAGTAGGGTAGTTGGAACCAGAACCGCTACTTGTTTACTGTTATCGGTACAAACAAAAGCGGCGCGCATCGCTACTTCGGTTTTACCAAAACCAACATCACCACACACCAAGCGGTCCATGGCTTTTGCTTGGCACATGTCAGACATAACAGCATTGATTGCCATCGCTTGGTCATCGGTTTCTTCAAACGGGAAGCCAGCTTTGAAGGTTGCGTATTGCCCGCGATCCAAAACAAATTTGTAGCCAGGTTTGAGTTCGCGCTTGGCGTAGACATCCAGCAGCTCTGCGGCAACGTCACGCACTTTTTCAGCGGCACGCTTACGGGCTTTTTGCCAAGCCTCACCACCTAGCTTGTGCAGTGGTGCAGATTCTTCAGCGCCCCCAGAGTAACGTCCAATAAGGTTCAAAGAAGCAACTGGCACGTATAACTTGGCATCGTTTTGGTACTCAAGCGTAACGTATTCGGTTTTCATGCCGCCGGCTTCGAGGGTCTGTAGGCCTATGTAACGACCAATACCGTGGTCAATGTGCACAACAGGTTGACCTGGTTTTAGTTCCGCAAGATGGCGGATAACCGTGTCGCTATTAACGCTTTTCTTATCTTTTTTACGGCGTTGAACAACGCGGTCGCCAAGCAAGTCACTTTCACAGATAAGTGCGATGTTTTTCTCTTTGTGAACAAAACCGTGTTCAGCTGAACCTAGGATCAGGCTGAACTTATCGTCGGCCTTAACGGCTGCATCGAGGTTTTCTACTTCGTTTGGTCGTACTTTTATGCCGCGCAGTAGTTCGCTTAGTGCCTCACGGCGACCCTCTGATTCAACCGAAAAAACAACCTTGCCATCGAAGGCTTCAGTGAATTTTCTTAGGTTAGCCAAAGGCTCTTTGTTTTGGTGTTGAACGCTAAGATCAGGCAGTGACGTAACCGGAAGGTTGATGCGTCCAGCTTTCTCTTCAATAGACTCTAAGCTCAGGTTGACCTGTGGCTTTTGCTTGAAATGTGCGAACAGTTCGTCTTTTTTCAGCCAAAGTTGTTCTGGCGCTAATAGAGGACGTAATGGGTCGACCCCACGTTGGTCGTATCGATGTGCGACATCAGCAAGGAAAGAATCAACAGCGGTTTCGACATCACCTAAAACCAAAATCTGTGCTTCGTCAGCAACATAGTCAAACAGTGTTTCTGTGTGATCGAAGAATAAAGGCTGCCAGTACTCAATACCAGCAGGCCAAGTCCCCTTTGATACCTGCATGTAAACCGACTCTGGTTCACGTCGTGCATCGAATTGTTGACGCCAACGAATACGGAAATCTTCTATCGCAGTTTCCGAAGTTGGGAACTCGTGCGCGGGTAAGAGTCGAATTTCAGAGATGTCTTCGATAGAACGTTGGCTCTCTGGCTCGAAGGTTCGAATGGTGTCGATCTCGTCATCAAAGAAGTCGATACGAAAAGGAACTTTACTGCCCATCGGGAACAGATCAAGAATAGAGCCACGGCTTGCGTACTCGCCCGGGCCAAATACTTGGTCAACGTAACGATAGCCAGATTTTTCAAGCTGCAGGCGCAGTTTCTCTAGTGAGTAAAGATCACCAGTTTTCACCATTAGAGTGTGCTGTAACAAGAAGTCACGTGGTGATTGGCGCTGGAGTAGCGTGCTGATAGGCACGATCGTGATGCCGTCTTTTAATGTCGGCAAGGCATAAAGGCGTGCGATACGATCTGATATGATCTCTTGGTGTGGCGAGAAACTGTCGTAAGGCAAAGTTTCCCAGTCTGGGAATAGTGCAACTTCGCTCGCCGTAAACTGTTCAATTTCAGATTGCAGCTTGAGTGCGATTTGTGGATCTGGCACAGCAAGTACAGTATGACTGTTGTGTTGCTCTGCGAGTTTAGCGATAGCAAGAGCGAGAGACGAACCCACAAGGTTACCAATGTGCTTTTTGTCACCGGCTCCTTTGAGGGAGGGGAGGGTAAAAATAGATTGTTTGGTCATGTTAATTTACTTGTTATCTCGGTCTAGAGAGCGTTGACGCAAAAGTTTCTGTTGTTGATGAAGTGCCGCTTTGATCAGCAGGTCTTGGTCAGTATCACGAAGATGAGCGTATTTGAAGTTGATTTCGAAACCTGAATCTTTAGGTTGGCTTGCAAACACTTCCGCGTAGCAGTAAATCGCAGCAGCAGGGTGTTCCAAGAACAGCTTAGCTTTTACTAAGCGACCTGGTTCGATGTCTGTCTTAGAAAAACAGGAAAATTGGCTCGCACCGAAGGAGTAGGTGTGAGTTCTAAACTTCTCATCATCTTGCTGCGATAACATAAAGCTCAACAGCAGGTTTAATTTGGAGTTCTGTGCATCCAATAAACTGGTGACATTCTTCAAGTCGCTGTTTTTCAGTTCTGCGCGAGCATTGTCGGCTAATAGGTCCAACTGGCTAAATTCACTCGCCACAACAAAAGGGGCAGGGATCTCGGATTCGAACTGAATTTGAGAGGGTAAAGTGAAGTTACTTTCCATCGGTTCTAAATTAGCGGTAAGACTGTGGTGAACAGTGAAAAACTCTTGTTCTGACATGCGTTAGTTCCTTGAAGTGACCCATTGATTATCGCTATGTGGCGGCAGTAATCAAGGTCAGTTAATTGAAACTATCAAATAGTTGTTTGAAATTTGGTGTTTTGACAGGGTTCTGTTTTTCAGGCTTAACTAATTGAGTTAATTCACTCTATATTTTCAATTACCCCCTACACAGCAACAGCAATACCCGTTACATTAACCCGCATCCCTTTTTGATGGTTCAAAGTATGTTTCATCCTATTTCAATGTTTGTTGGCCTACGTTATTTGAAAGGCCGTTCAGGTGATCGCTTTAGCCGTTTTGTTTCTTATATGTCGACAGCGGGTATCACTATTGGTGTGCTGTCTTTGATTACTGTTTTGTCGGTAATGAATGGATTCGAAGCGCAATTAAAAGACCGAATTCTCGGCGTTCTCCCTCAGGCAGTGGTTTATGAGCAAGGCGGTAAGACGCTATTCTCTGAACAGGCTCCTGGTTTTGCTAAGCGAATTTCGCTTAATGGTCATGTTGAACCGATTATTCGCAGTGAGGCGGTGATTCAGAGCCCTATGCAATTGTCAGCGGGCCTTTTGATTGGCATCCAACCCAATTCTGATGACCCACTTCAAGACCACTTAATCGCGGGTAGACTGTCTTCACTTAAAGCAGGTCAATACCAGCTGTTCCTTGGCCATACTCTGGCAAGAAACTTAAAGGTATCGATGGGCGACAAGGTTCGTCTAATGGTGACCAGCGCAAGCCAGTACACACCTCTTGGCCGTATTCCTAGCCAACGTAATTTCACGGTAGCCGGTATCTTTAATACGGGCTCGGATATTGATGCTCAACTTATGGTGACGGATATCCAAGATGCTGGGCGTTTGATGCGTTATAAGTCAGACAGCATTTCAGGTTGGCGCCTGTTTTTTGAAGACCCATTTGAAGTCGCGGAACTATCGAGCCAACCCTTACCAGATGGATGGTTGTGGAGTGATTGGCGTGACCAACGCGGTGAACTGTTCCAAGCGGTCCGTATGGAGAAAAACATGATGGGCCTAATGCTTGGGCTGATCATTGGTGTTGCTGCATTCAATATTATCTCTGCGCTGATTATGGTGGTGATGGAGAAACAATCTGAGGTTGCGATACTTAAAACCCAAGGCATGAGCGATGGTCAAGTGATGGGCATCTTTATGGTTCAGGGTGCGAGTAGCGGCGTGATTGGCGCACTATCGGGTGGCGTACTAGGCGTTGTTCTAGCAATGAACCTTAACCCGATTTTAGAAGCGATGGGGGGTGCTCTATTTTCTTTTGGTGGTCAGTTACCTATTTGGATTAACCCAATTCAAATCGCCGTTGTGGTGGTACTCGCTATTGCACTTAGCTTGATTGCTACTATTTTCCCTTCTTACCGTGCATCTTCTGTGAAACCTGCTGAGGCCCTTCGTTATGAGTAATTTTCTTCAATGTAATAATATCAGTAAAACGTACCGTGAAGGCTCGTTGGATACCGAAGTCCTCAAAGGTGTTAGCTTTGAAATTGAAAAAGGGGAACTGGTCTCGATTATTGGCACCTCTGGGTCGGGTAAAAGTACGCTACTGCATATCTTAGGGGCGCTTGATGATGCTTCTGCGGGCAGTGTGAGCTTTCTTGGTCAAGACTTAGCTAAACTGAACTCGAACAAGCAGGCTAAGCTTCGCAACCAACACCTTGGTTTTGTGTATCAGTTCCATCACTTGCTATCCGACTTTTCTGCGCTAGAAAACGTTGCTATGCCACTGCTAATAGGCGGTGAAAAGCCTGCGAAAGCAAAACAAGAAGCACAGTTGCTACTTGATAAAGTAGGGCTAAGTCATCGAGTTGGTCACCGACCCTCAGAGCTTTCTGGTGGCGAAAGGCAGCGTGTAGCGATTGCCCGTGCATTAGTCAACAAGCCAGATCTTGTACTAGCGGATGAGCCGACGGGTAACCTTGACCACAATACTGCGCTTTCTATTTATGACTTAATGCGAGAGTTAAACCGAGAGTACGATACTGCCTTCTTAGTCGTGACCCATGATGGCGAACTCGCTTCCAAAATGGATCGTCAACTGCACATGCAAGATGGTTTACTGGTTAACGTAGAAAAAGAGGAGAATTAAGTGTTTTCTTCTTTATCTCTAGTGATAGGCGGCCGCTTCAGCCGTGCTAAACAGCGAGACAAGATGGTGTCTTTCATCTCCTTGTCTTCGACAATTGGTATTGCGGTTGGTGTGGCGGTGATCATTATCGGTCTATCAGCCATGAATGGTTTTGAGCGTGAGCTAGAATCGCGTGTGCTGTCTGTGATTCCACATGGTGAGTTTGAAGGGGTCAATGAACCTGTAACTCGCTGGGAGCATGTGGTAGAGCAGTCCGAAAAAAATGACAAAGTCGTTGCAGCTGCACCTTATGTGAAAATCACAGCGCTGGCTGAAAAGGGAAAAGAACTTAAAGCGATTGAAGTACGTGGTGTTGATCCACAGCTTGAGCAACAGGTATCGAGCCTATCAAGCTTCATTGATAAGCAAGTGTGGAGCGATTTCAAAGCAGGACAGCAGCAGATCATCTTAGGCTCTGGTGTAGCGAATGTGCTTGGTGCGCAAGTGGGGGACTACTTGACCTTGATGATCCCAACAGTCAACGGATCGGTTAAGGTTCAGGCGCCCAAGCGTGTTCGAGTAAAAGTCGCCGGCTTACTGACGCTGAATGGACAAATTGACCATAGCTTAGCGCTTATTCCGATTGGTGATGCTCAAGTGTACGCGAACTTAGGTGAGGCAGTGACGGGGGTCTCTTTGAAAGTGACCGATGTACTGAACGCGAACGAGATTGTCCGCGAGGTAGGTAATCAGCTTGATGTGTATGTTTACCTGCGAAGTTGGCAACAGAAGTTCGGTTTCTTATATCGAGATATTCAATTGGTTCGCACCATTATGTATTTAGTCATGGTGCTGGTGATTGGTGTTGCGTGTTTCAACATTGTCTCGACACTGATGATGGCGGTAAAAGACAGAGCTTCGGAGATCGCAATCTTAAGAACCATGGGGGCTTCTGATGGTTTAGTTAAGCGTATCTTTGTTTGGCAGGGCGTGTTCTCAGGCGTATTAGGTGGCTTAGTCGGCAGTGCGATAGGTGTTTTGGTTGCACTCAATCTAACCACTCTTATTAAAGGGCTTGAGAAGCTGATCGACCACCAATTCCTGTCAGGTGATATCTACTTTGTCGACTTCTTGCCATCACAACTCAATATGATGGATGTCGTTGTAGTATCAGGTACTGCAATTGCTTTAAGTTTGCTGGCGACATGGTACCCAGCATCTCGAGCATCGAAGTTAAACCCCGCCTCTGTGTTGAGCTCCAAATAACAAATCTCCTGTTTCGACAGATACAAAAAAGGATCCCTTGTGGGATCCTTTTTTATTGAATTCAAACTGTATTATCTAAGACTTTCATTACATGCCTATCACCTAATGGCTTATAACTCGTCTGATTTTGATCACTATCCATTAAAAGTGGAGAGTGCGTCAGTATAGATTCACTATCTTGCTTGTCGTTTCTTCCAGCTTCTCACCACTGAGTAGCGCCATAAGCCACGAATGCCGAAATAACCAATCATTGCTGAAATCACACCACAAATCATGCAGCCCAATAAGAACGGAGGCCCGATGGTGCTCATTTGCGCCAAGATAAAGTCCCAAGACAGCTCGAAGTGAAAAGCTTGCTGCGGAACATGCATAACGAATGCACCTACTTTATAAGCAAAGTAGAACAAGACCGGCATGGTTACGGGGTTACTGATCCAAACGAGAGCGACAGCCAGCGGTAAGTTAACACCACATACAACGGCTAGGCCTGCAGACATAATCATTTGGCTTGGAAGAGGGACAAACGCCATGAATAACCCAACAGCGAACGCACCAGCCGCGGAGCGACGATTAAGGCACCATAAGTTGGGGTTGTACAAAACATTGCCAAAAACTTTTAATGCTTTCTGACGCTTGATGAGCTCATGGTCAGGCATAAATCGTTTGATAAACTTTCTTGGCATAGGAGGAAGCTACTCTCTTGTTTAACACTTGGTTCTTGATTTCATTTGCTGCGACAGTTGTGTCAGCCAGCTTCTGGCCTGTGATGCCATATTGGGTCTTGGCACCATTGATGCTGTTATTAGTAATTGCATCAATAAAGTATAGCGTTTTCCGACGTACAAGAGGTCTAGCTACTGCGTTAATACTCGTTGTATGCCTAGGTAATGTGATTGAAATCCAAACAAGTCGCTTATTTCAATCAGGGCAGAATACTACCATAAATGTCTCAGTAGTTAGTCTTTTTAGTGAAAATAGCCATGGTTTTGAAAGCGTAGTAGTAGTTAGATCAATTGACGGTGAAAAATTAATCTTTCCTCAATTGATAAAATTGCGATTGTTTACGCCTTTCAAGCTCACTTTGGGTGATGACGTTCATTTGTCGGTAAGTATCAAGCCTGTTTTTGGGAAGCTTAATGAAGCGGGCTTTGACTTGGAAAAGCACCTGTTTGGCACTGGGGTTACGGCAAATGCGAATTACCGAACGAATACTCAATATAGAATCCACTCTAGTAATCATCTACGTGCTCGGTGGTTCGAGCGCAGTCTTGAGCATCTTAGCCAGCTAAAAAATAACGACCTAATAGTCGCTTTGAGTTTTGGCTATCGAGATCTTATTCCTTCTTTGCGTTGGGATTTACTAAAGAGCAGTGGCTTGATTCATTTGATGGCGATTTCAGGGCTTCACATTGGTATTGCCTTTGGAATTGGTTATCAGGTGGGGAAGCTAGTGCGTTTGCTGTCTCCTCGGTTGTTGTGGCTTCCGACACTGTTCGGTTTAGGCTTCGCTTATTTCTACAGTTGGTTTGCTGGGTTTACTCCGCCGACCCTGAGAGCGCTAGTGATGTGTGTCGTGGCGAGTTACTTTCTGTGGCGTGGACAAAGTATCGGTGTGGTTCGCTATGTTCTAGTTAGCTTGTGTATCGTCCTCGTTATTTGGCCTTTTTCTGCGTTATCCAGTAGTTTCTGGCTATCTTTTGGTACATTGGGTGCGGTTCTCTACATTGCCTTCAATAATGCTCCCTCTTCTTTAAATTCTAGCTTTATTGAACGAGTGCTACAGCTCATCAAAATACAGGTCCTGCTGACCTTGTTAATTGCGCCCTTTTCGATGTTCTTTTTCAAAGGCGTTAGCTTGATCTCGGTCGTCTACAATTTGCTGCTATTGCCTTGGGTATCAATGGTGACGATACCTTTGCTGTTTATGTCGATGTTTCTGGGTTTGATAGCTGAATCTTTGATTGGAGGCAGCGAATCAATGGTTCATTTCTCTACTCAGTTATGGAAACTGGTTGATTTATCGCTTGAACCCTTGGTGTTTAGCTTGCCTTTCTCTGAACAGTTTTGGATTGAGGTGGATGATCACGTAACCGTGTTGCTCGTTTTTCTTATCTTACTCTTCGGTTTTATTGCTCGATATCTCAAACATGGGGCTGCCGCTGTCATCATTTCTGTATTCCTGTTGTGGTGGGAATTTTGCAAAGTGAAACAGGACCAGTTAACTATTGATGTCTTGGACGTAGGGCATGGCTTGTCTCTCACCCTTGAAAAGAATAATCACGTGGTGGTGTACGATTTAGGTAACGCGTGGCCGGGAGGGTCGATAGTCGAGTCACTATTGATTCCGACTTTATCGCAAAGAGGAATTGATGAGATTCAAGGAGTGATCATTAGTCATTTCGATTCTGATCACGCTGGTGGTTACCCAGCGCTGCTTGAGAATTTTCAGCCTGAATGGATAAAAGCAAGCCAAAGTTTGAATCATCAAATGAGCTCAGTTGTTCAAGCATGTACGTTAGGTGAGGTGTGGGAATGGCAGAGCGTGCAGTTCGAGGTGTTGTGGCCTCCAAAACTAGTGAATAGGGCGTATAACCCACACTCTTGTGTCATAAGGATTATTGAACCAGATTCGGGCTTTTCGATGTTGCTCACGGGTGATATTGAACTCGTGAGTGAGTGGTTACTTGCTCGGGAAGGCGAACAGCTTCAAAGTGATGTCATGTTAGTGCCTCATCATGGCAGTGACACTTCATCTATTACACCTTTCATAGAAGCCGTTTCACCAACGTTAGCGATTGCTTCGTTGGCAAAAGGTAATCAATGGGGGATGCCAAGTGAATCTGTCATTCAACGTTACCTACAAAGTGGAAGTGCCTGGCTTGATACTGGTGAAAGTGGACAAATAACCATCACTATTCACCAAGAAGGTTGGTATTATCATACGATTAGAGAGGAACAAGGGCGGCAGTGGTATAGGCAGATGCTCCGTAAGGGAGTAGAATAGATAGATTATTGTGAGAAAATTAAGCGATTTTATGTCAACACAAACAGATGAAACTACCTGGGTCACATTTAAACGACTTTGGACCTATATTCGACTATACAAGGCTGGCCTTGGTGTTGCGGTTATTGCGCTTATTATTAACGCCGTCTCTGATACCTACATGATTTCTTTGCTAAAGCCATTACTTGATGAAGGCTTTGGTAGTGCAGAATCAGATTTCCTACGCACACTTCCTCTTATTATCTTTGCCATGATGTTCATTCGTGGCGTCAGTGGCTTCGTATCTACCTATTGCTTGAGCTGGGTTTCTGGCAATGTGGTGATGGAAATCCGCCGTAAAATATTCAGTCACTTTATGCACATGCCAGTCTCTTTCTTTGATAAAGAGCAGACGGGTGCGCTGTTATCTCGAATTACCTACGATTCAGAGCAAGTTTCTGCAGCAACCAGTAAAGCACTGGTGAGTATTGTTCGTGAAGGCGCAAGCATCATTGGCTTGTTAACTTTGATGTTCTGGAACAGCTGGCAGTTGTCTTTGGTTCTATTCGCGGTTGCTCCACTGGTCGCTTGGGCGATTAGCATAGTATCGAAGCGATTCAGAAAGATTTCTAAGAACATGCAAACCAGCATGGGTCACGTTGCTTCTTCAGCAGAGCAAATGCTGAAAGGGCACAAAGTTGTGCTTACTTACGGCGGTCAGGATTTAGAAAAACATCGCTTTGACAAAGTAAGTAACCAGATGCGCCAACAGAGCATGAAGTTGATCACTGCTCAAGCTGCAGCAAACCCGATCATTCAGATGATCGCATCGGTTGCTATTATGGTTGTTCTTTTCCTTGCTAGTGTCGATTCAATTAAAGCTGAGTTAACTCCGGGTACGTTTACGGTCGTGTTCTCCGCAATGTTTGGTCTGATGCGCCCTCTAAAATCACTGACCAACGTTACTTCTGAATTCCAACGTGGTATGGCTGCAAGTACGACACTGTTTGGCTTGATGGACTTAGACACGGAACAGAACACGGGTACATTGAAACCTGAAACTGTCGGTGGTGATGTTGCAGTAAAAGATGTGACCTTTACTTACGAAGGCGCCGAGAAACCTGCACTGGATAATGTGAGCTTCAATATACCGAAAGGCAAGACGGTTGCGCTTGTTGGGCGATCGGGCTCAGGTAAGAGTACCATTGCGAACCTATTTACTCGTTTCTATGACGTAGACTCTGGTTCTATTGAACTGGATGGCCATGATATTCGTGATTACGAACTGAAAAACCTGCGTGAGCACTTTGCTCTGGTTTCACAAAATGTACACCTATTCAATGACACCGTCGCAAACAATATCGCTTATGCTGCTGAAGATAAGTACACCCGTGAACAGATCGAACATGCTGCTAAGCTTGCTCATGCGAGTGAATTCATTGAGGGCATGGAAAATGGTATTGATACAGTAGTGGGTGAAAACGGTGCGAGTTTGTCTGGTGGTCAAAGACAACGCATTGCGATCGCACGAGCACTATTGAGAGACGCGCCAGTTCTGATTCTTGATGAGGCGACGTCTGCGCTGGATACTGAGTCAGAAAGAGCGATTCAATCTGCATTAGAAGAACTGCAAAAAGACAAAACTGTGTTGGTTATTGCTCACCGACTATCGACGATCGAACAAGCTGATGAAATCTTAGTGGTTGATGATGGTCAGATTGTAGAAAGAGGCCCTCACGCAGAGCTAATCGCTCATGACGGTGCCTATGCTCAACTGCATCGAATTCAGTTCAGCGGATAAGATTAGGTCTTTGTTGTGATCGAAAAGATTTGGTTTAGCAATCATCCGTTAAAATACATTCTTTGGCCGCTATTGTGGCCATTGAGTCTGCTGTTCAAAATTATCAGTGGGCAGCGTCGCGATGCTTATCTATCTGGAAAAAAAGAAACCTATCGACCATCTTTACCTGTAATTGTTGTTGGTAACATTACCGCTGGTGGCAACGGTAAAACGCCGGTTGTGATTTGGCTGGTTGAGATGCTTCAAGCCAACGGTTTTAACCCCGGTGTGGTTTCTCGAGGCTACGGTGCAAAAGCGCCGAGTTACCCTCTCGTTTTGGACGAGAACACGCCTGCTGAACACTCGGGTGATGAACCACGTCTAATTAGAAAGCGAACGGGTGCGCCGGTAGCGGTTGACCCAGTAAGAGCGAATGCGGTAAAGGCTTTATTGAATCAAGGCGTGAATGTCATTATTACTGATGATGGTTTGCAGCATTATGCGCTTGAGCGTGATATTGAGTTTTCAGTTATCGACGGTGTAAGGCGTTTTGGTAACGAGAGTCTGATTCCATTAGGCCCGTTGCGAGAGCCACTATCACGTTTGGCTGACGTAGATTTCTTGATTAACAATGGCGGAAATGCACAAGGGCGAGAGTTCTCAATGTCTTTGGCACCGAGTGAAGCCGTTAATCTAAAGACTGGTCAGAAAAAGCCAGTTTCAGAATTACTAAAGCTGGTGGCTTTTGCTGGGATAGGACACCCGCCACGTTTTTTCAAAACATTAGACGATCTTGATGGTGATGTGGTTTACACACAAGGCTTCGCCGATCATCAGGATTTTGATAAAGATGAACTTCATGCCTTAGCAAAGAAAGGTATGAATATGATCATGACAGAAAAAGACGCTGTAAAATGCGAAGAATATGCTCAAGACAACTGGTGGTATCTTCCAGTTTCTGCACAGTTCGATGAAGAAGCGCAACAGCAAATTTTAAAAAGAATAAAAGAGGTTATGGAATACTATGGATCACCGTCTGCTTGAGATCGTTGCTTGCCCTGTATGCAAAGGTAAACTAACTTTTGACAAGGATAAGCAAGAGCTTATATGTAAAATCGATCGCCTAGCTTACCCAATTAAAGAGGGTATTCCTGTTCTTCTTGAACCTGAAGCTCGTACTCTTTCAATGGACGAGGGCAAGTAATGTCTTACACGGTAGTTATACCAGCAAGATACCAATCTAGCCGTTTGCCAGGCAAGCCTCTGGCTGACATTTGCGGCAAGCCGATGATTCAATGGGTATACGAGCAGTCAATGAAAGCGGGAGCTGATAACGTTATTATCGCTACCGATGATGCTCGCGTTGAAAAGGTTGCGAAAGCATTTGGTGCGACTGTGTGTATGACGTCACCGAATCACGAGTCTGGTACTGAACGCCTAGCTGAAGTGATTGAAGTGATGAACATCCCTGACGACCACATTATTGTGAACGTACAAGGAGATGAGCCACTTATTCCACCTGCAATTATTAATCAGGTGGCGAATAACCTAGCAAACAGCACTGCGCCGATGGCTACACTTGGTGTAGAAATCTCTCACGTTGATGAGGTGTTTAACCCTAATGCTGTAAAAGTAGTAACGGATAAAAACGGTTATGCGCTGTACTTTAGCCGTGCGACGATTCCTTGGGATCGTGACGCTTACGCTAATAACGGTACTGCTGCAGAATCTCCGTTACTTCGTCACATTGGTATTTACGCTTACCGAGCGGGTTTCATCAATACCTACATCAACTGGGAACCAAGTACCCTAGAGCGTATCGAGTGCCTAGAGCAACTTCGTGTACTTTGGTACGGTGAGAAGATTCACGTAGATGTTGCCGTTGAAGCGCCCGCTGCGGGGGTTGATACTCCAGAAGACTTGGAAGCGGTACGCGCCATCATCGGTTAGATTTGCTGAGGCAAGAAATACACTTAGCCTCGCTCGTGCGGGGCTTTTTTATGCCAATTTACTGCCAGTAGAAAGCCTTATTAGCATCAGGTGATTGATATTAGGCCAGTTGCATTATCGAATGCATCATCATCTTGGAATTATCTGAGATTTACCTCGCTCGACTTCTAATTTTTATCTATAATATGCCGCCTATAAAGTAGTGGCGATTCGCTAGTACAGAATAAAACTTACGACTAAACGTGGAGTAAAAGATGCCTTCTCAAAGCCCAGTGATTACGGTTGATGGACCAAGTGGTGCAGGTAAAGGTACCCTGTGCATGTTACTAGCAGATAAGCTAGGCTTTCATCTTCTAGATTCAGGTGCGATCTATCGCGTACTGGCTTTAGCCGCAATTCATCACGGTGTAGATACTGAATCGGAAGACGCTTTAGTTCCCCTTGCAACTCACTTAGACGTTCAGTTTATTGCTGAAGGCGACCTAGTTAAGGTTATCCTAGAAGGTGAAGATGTGTCGGGTGAGCTTCGTAAAGAAGAGACTGGCATGGCGGCTTCAAAAGTTGCTGCATTACCTCGCGTACGTGAAGCACTGCTTCGTCGTCAGCGTGCATTCAGCTCAGCGCCAGGTTTGGTAGCTGATGGTCGCGATATGGGAACCGTTGTCTTCCCTGAAGCAGAAGCAAAAATATTTTTAGATGCAAGTGCAGAAGAGCGTGCGACTCGCCGCCTTAAACAGTTGCAACAGAAGGGGTTAGATGTTAAATTTGACGACCTTTTGAGCGAGATCCAAGAGCGAGACGACCGAGATCGGAATCGCCCAGTGGCGCCACTTCGCCCTGCAGAGGATGCTCTAGTGCTTGATTCCACCTCAATGAATATTGAGCAGGTAGTAGAAAAAGCACTACACTATATTGAATCGAAACTAGCTGGGTAATACTGCTCGGCTGGCAAGAACGTTGGTCGCAAGGATGATGACCGGCGAATTTATCAACCCCATGCGGTAGGATACCCATGGACGTTTAATTATTGAAGATTAAATAATGACTGAATCTTTTGCTCAACTCTTTGAAGAGTTTCTAAACGAAACAGAATTCCAACAAGGCAGCATCGTTAAAGGTACTGTAGTAGCTATCGAGAACGGTTTCGTTCTTGTTGACGCTGGTCTTAAGTCTGAATCTGCTATCCCTGCTGAACAGTTCAAGAACGCTGCTGGCGAACTTGAAGTTGAAGTTGGCGCTGAAGTAGACGTAGCTCTAGACGCTGTTGAAGATGGTTTCGGTGAGACTCAACTTTCTCGTGAGAAAGCTAAGCGTCACGAAGCTTGGATCGTTCTTGAGAAAGCTTGCGAAGAAGCTGAAACTGTTGTTGGTATCATCAACGGTAAAGTTAAAGGCGGTTTCACTGTTGAACTAAACGGTATCCGTGCTTTCCTTCCAGGTTCTCTAGTAGACGTACGTCCTATCCGTGACACTGCTCACCTAGAAAACAAAGAGCTAGAGTTCAAAGTAATCAAGCTAGACCAGAAGCGTAACAACGTTGTTGTTTCTCGTCGTGCTGTTATCGAATCTGAAAACAGTGTTGAGCGTGACGAACTTCTTGAGACTCTACAAGAAGGTACTGAAGTTAAAGGTATCGTTAAGAACCTTACTGACTACGGTGCATTCGTTGACCTTGGCGGTGTTGACGGTCTTCTACATATCACAGATATGGCTTGGAAGCGCGTTAAGCACCCATCAGAGATCGTTAACGTTGGTGACGAGATCCTAGTTAAAGTTCTTAAGTTCGACCGTGAGCGCACTCGTGTTTCACTAGGTCTTAAGCAACTAGGCGAAGATCCATGGGTAGCAATCGCTAAGCGTTACCCAGAAGGTCACAAGCTTTCTGGTCGTGTTACTAACCTAACTGACTACGGCTGCTTCGTTGAAATCGAAGAAGGCGTTGAAGGTCTAGTACACGTTTCTGAAATGGATTGGACTAACAAGAACATCCACCCTTCTAAAGTTGTTAATGTTGGCGACGAAGTTGAGGTTATGGTTCTTGATATCGACGAAGAACGTCGTCGTATCTCTCTAGGTCTGAAACAGTGTAAAGCTAACCCATGGCAGTCATTTGCAGAAATGCAAGCTAAGGGCGACAAAGTTACTGGTAAGATCAAGTCTATCACTGACTTTGGTATCTTCATCGGTCTAGAAGGCGGTATTGACGGTCTAGTACACCTATCTGACATTTCTTGGAATGTTGCTGGCGAAGACGCTGTACGTGAGTACAAGAAAGGCGACGAAATCTCAGCAGTTGTTCTAGCAGTAGATGCAGAGCGTGAGCGTATTTCTCTTGGCGTTAAGCAAATGGAAAACGACCCGTTCAACGCATACGTTGCTGACAACAAGAAAGGTGTTCTTGTAAACGGTACTGTTACTGCAGTTGACGCGAAAGGCGCTACTATCGAGCTAATCGAAGGCGTTGAAGGTTACATCCGCGCTTCTGAAGTATCTCGCGATCGTATCGAAGATGCATCTCTAATCCTAAGCGTTGGTGACAGCGTTGAAGCTAAGTTCACAGGTGTAGACCGTAAGAACCGCGTAATCAACCTATCTATCAAAGCTAAAGATGAAGCTGATGAGCAAGAAGCAATGGCTTCACTGAACAAGTCTGAAGAAGGCGCGTTCGGTAACGCAATGGCAGACGCATTCAAAGCTGCTAAAGGCGAATAATTTAACTTTTCGCTAAGAAAGGAGCCGTAAGGCTCCTTTTTTTTTGCTTATTTTTCCGATAGGTCTATAATTTCTAAAAAGAAAACCAACGAGGGTAACTATGACTAAGTCTGAATTGATTGAAAGACTGTGCGCTGAGCAAACGCACCTTTCTGCAAAAGAAATTGAAGACGCTGTAAAAGATATTTTAGAGCATATGGCTTCAACACTAGAAAGTGGTGATCGAATCGAAATTCGCGGTTTTGGCAGTTTTTCTCTGCATTATCGTGAGCCTCGTGTTGGACGTAACCCAAAGACCGGTGACAAGGTAGAGTTAGAAGGTAAATACGTTCCTCACTTCAAACCAGGCAAAGAGCTACGTGAACGAGTAAACACAGGAATGTAGCCTACTTATCGGAATTATGAAAAGCGGCATACTATAATGTATGCCGCTTTTTTATGACCATAATATGGTGGTCTGATTAGTAATTTTCCTGCATAATCGTACAGCTAACCAACCAATGAGTGATGAACTATGAAAATTATAAAAATAGTCGCCGTTATCGCACTTTTCCTAATTGCACTGGCTTTAGGCTCTCAAAACCAAACTATCGTGAATTTTAATTACCTGCTAGCACAAGGTGATTTCCACCTTTCCAGCCTATTAGGTATTGTTTTCAGTTCAGGCTTTGCTCTTGCTTGGTTAGTCTTTGGTAACATGCACATGCAATCTCAGCTGAAAATTCATCGCTTGAAGAAGCAACTCAATAAGCAATCAAAGCAGGTCGCTGCTGATACTAAAGCTTAAAGGCTATATTTGATGTTAGAGTTACTGTTCTTACTTTTGCCGATTGCAGCCGCTTATGGTTGGTATATGGGTAATCGTAATGCTCAGCAAGAAAAACAAAAGCAATCACACCAGATTTCCCGTCAATACGTGACGGGTTTGAACCTATTACTGTCAGACCAATCTGACAAAGCGGTTGATCACTTCATAGAGCTGCTTCAAGTAGACAATGAAACCATCGATACTCACTTGGCCTTGGGCAACCTGTTCCGTTCAAGAGGCGAAGTCGACCGTGCTATTCGCATTCACCAAAACCTCATCTCCCGTTCAGGGCTTACTCTCGACCAGAAAAACCTCGCACTGCAACAATTAGCTAAAGATTATATGGTCTCTGGCTTTCTTGATCGTGCTGAAAAAATCTTTGAACAACTGGTTGATGAACCTGACCACAAAGAGGGGGCTCTGCAGCAGTTAGTTGCGATTTATCAGCAAACTCGAGAGTGGAACAAAGCAATACATTACGGAAATATTCTAGTAAAGCTGGGTAAGAAGAAAATGAAGATGCGTGCTACGGTTGCGCATTTTTGGTGTGAACTTGCAATGCAAGAACAAGCCGATGGTAATCGCTCTAAAGCACTAGCGCATTTTAAGAAAGCGTTATCTGAAGACCCTAAGTGTGTACGTGCTAGCATCGCTTTGGGTAAATTCCACTTAGCGAATGAAGATTATCAAAAGACGATTGATTGTCTTGAGGCTGTTCTTGAGCAAGATATTGATTTTACCAGTGAGGTGTTACCAACCCTTTCTGAGTGCTACCACAAACTTGGGCATGAAGCTCAGTTGGTTGAATTCCTTAAAGCTTGTATCCAGAAGAAAGCTGGCGTGTCGGCTGAATTGATGCTGGCGCAGTTAGTGGCTCATCATGAAGATATTGGTTCTGCTCAAGAGTTACTGACTAAGCAACTCGTGAAAAACCCAACCATGAAAGGTTTCTATAGATTGATCGATTACCACCTAGCAGAAGCTGAAGAAGGTCGAGCAAAAGAAAGCTTAACCACGCTTCAATCTATGGTTGGTGAACAGCTTAAGGTTAAGCCTCATTACCGTTGTCGTCAGTGTGGGTTCTCAACACACTCAATGTATTGGCACTGCCCTTCATGTAAAGGGTGGGGGACGATCAAGCCTATTCGTGGGCTAGATGGTGAATAGATTTGTGGTCATTTAAGACCAAATTATTAATTGCAGCTTTCGGGCTGCATTTTTATGACTGTTATATACCACCTACATAGGTGGGAAAATATTTTTTAAGAAAGTTAACTGCGTTAGGAGATGAAATGAACGACCAAAAAATCATTGTAGCTTTGGATTATGACAACCAAGCGGATGCGTTAGCCTTTGTTGACCGTATTGATCCAGCATCTTGCCGCCTAAAAGTGGGTAAAGAGATGTTTACCCTATTTGGTCCTGAATTTGTTCGTGAATTACATAAACGTGGTTTCTCAGTATTCTTGGATCTTAAATTCCACGATATCCCAAACACATGTTCAAAAGCAGTACGTGCAGCCGCTGAGTTGGGTGTTTGGATGGTGAACGTACACGCAAGTGGGGGGGAACGCATGATGACGGCTTCACGCGAAATTTTGGAACCTTATGGTAAAGATCGCCCATTACTGATTGGTGTAACAGTACTGACGAGCATGGAGCAATCGGACTTAGCTGGTATCGGTTTAGATCTTGAGCCACAACAGCAAGTAATGCGTTTGGCTTCTTTAACTAAAAACTCAGGTCTTGACGGTGTGGTGTGTTCAGCACAAGAGGCTTCTTTATTGAAAGGTGCTCTTGGCCAGGAGTTCAAGCTGGTGACTCCTGGCATTCGCCCTGTAGGTGCCGATGTTGGTGACCAGAAACGCATCATGACGCCTTATAAAGCGATTGAATCAGGTTCTGACTACCTAGTTATTGGTCGTCCAATTACTCAGGCTGTAGACCCTGCAGCTGTGCTTGCTGAAATCAACGGCACACTAGCTTAACTTTCTCTTATAGCTAACGTGGAACAAATAAAAAGGCCAGCAATTAGCTGGCCTTCTTTGTTTGGATTGGAGCGTACTTTCTTAGCGGATTATACTGGTGCGCCACTATGGAATTTAAAGTCGCTGTCGTCTGAGGTGATCAGATCTGCTTCCACTTGAGCAAAATGAGCAATGCGCTCTGAGATATCTTTGCCCGCGATTTGCTCTGCTAACTCCAGGTAATCTTGGTAGTGACGAGCCTCTGAACGAAGTAGAGATACGTAAAATTTCTCCATGTCTTCTTCTAAGAAAGGTGCTAATTTGGCAAAACGCTCACAAGAGCGTGCTTCAATAAAGGCACCAATAATCAGTTTATCGACTAGGGCATCTGGTTCGTATGTCTTTACTTGTTTGATTAGCCCTTTAGCGTAACGACCCGCTTCAATCGGCTGGTAAGTCACGCCTTTCTTCTCCATTAATTCCATCACTTGATAGAAGTGGTGCAGTTCTTCTTTGATAAGTAGAACCATCTTATCGATAAGGTCAGCGCCGTAATTACAGCCTTCTTTCGCTGTGATTTGCTTCGATACGTTGCTTTTACCACGAAGTGACTCTAAATCACCAATGCGACGGTAGGCAAATTGCTCGTATGGCAAGATCCATTCATTCAGTTGTTTAGCACTTTCTTTATCAACCGCGTATTTACGGATAAGGAATAAAGCGCTTTGCGCTGCTTTAAGTTCACACAGCATGTGATCGCGCAAAATGATGTGAAGGTTTTCTGGCTTTTTGGCTTCATCGATCCATGAATCTGGCGTTTCAGCTTTAAGAAAAGAGTGGATTGGAGCGAGTAATTCTTGATACATGGTCGGAGCAGGTTTGTTGATAATGTGGGAGTTTATCACAGCTAATAGGATCTCCCTATATTGAGAAAGGAAATTCGTCAGCGATAAAAAAGGCCACCTTAGATATCTAATGGTGGCCTTCTTAATCGTTTGGATTATGCAGTTACCACTTCTTCTTCTGACCGAATAGCGCGTCCATATCGTCTTCGCGCTCTTTAGATTCCATCTGCTGTAAATCGTGTGCGTTTTTGTCTTGGCGTTTTTGGTCAAGGTCATTCAGCATCTGCTGAAGCTTTTCTTTTGCTCTCATTGAGTATGCGTCATTCTTGGTTGCTAATGCATCAATACCTTTTCGAAGCAATTGAATAGCAGTACCTGGTTGACCGCGTGAAATTGAATCGTTAGCACGTTTAATCACGTTCTCAATGTTGATGCGAATCTGAATAGTCTCTAAACGTGCGTTTTCTACCACGTAGGCTTGGGTTTCAAAACGGCCTTTGTTGTGCTCGTTACGAACCGTATCGCGCAGGCGCTTAACCAGTTTGAGCATCATGATTGCTTGTTTATCGCTGCTTGGAACTCTAAAGACCGTGCTTTCGCCACCTTGGTAATTCTCTTTAAGCTGAATGATTTGCTGTTTTACGCTTTCAATACGCTGGGCAAGTTGCTTATTTTTTGGGTCGAGCTGATACATGTTCTCTAATGCATCGAGAATTCGATTATTTAAGCACACAAGAAGATCTTGGCTAAACGGCATGTGGTGCGCGTTGCCAATAAGCTCTTCGGTTCCATCAATAATGGTCAAATAACGAGAAGCTTCCTGTTTCTTCGCTGTTTCTACCTTAACTTTGTACTGAAGCATGATGTTGTAACCTAATACCAACACCAAAAGAATCGCGACTAAGGCAATAATTAAACCAGGGTTATTCATATATTTATGTCTGCTTATGTTTTCTTGAGCTAACTAGAGAGGATACACGATTCCATGATGTATCGGCACTCGTAAAATGCAATTTCTGATTATCTTTTGTTGAGCGTAATCAGCAATCAAAACTATCAATTAATTTATGGGAATGAGGGCTAGCTTGCAAAGCCATCGTGGCATTTCTATTTGTTAATTGAGAAAAACTCAATTTTTCTGTCTTTTTAGTTCTTGAAGCGTTATAACTAATAATTATATTACACGAGACTAGAATGCTCTCTTTGCAAATAAGTTAGCACAGAAATGAGTAAAGGATTACGGGGTTAGATATGAAGTTACAACAACTGAAGTACATTGTTGAGGTTGTAAACCATAACCTAAATGTTTCTGCGACAGCGGAGAGTTTATACACTTCTCAGCCAGGCATCAGTAAACAAGTTAGATTGCTGGAAGATGAGTTGGGTATCCAGATCTTTGAGCGAAGCGGCAAGCATCTGACTCAGGTTACTCAAGCTGGTGAGGATATCATTCGTATCTCTCAAGAGATTCTAGCTCGCGTTGAAAGCATTAAAGCCGTAGCAGGTGAGCATACTCATCCAGAGATGGGCACATTGAACATTTCGACGACTCATACTCAAGCACGTTATGCTCTGCCTGATGTTATTAAAGGTTTCACAGCACGTTACCCTAAAGTGTCGCTTCATATGCACCAAGGTACGCCAAGCCAAATGTCTGAGGCGGTAGCCAAAGGAACAGCAAACTTCGCGATCGCGACAGAAGCACTTCACCTTTACCAAGACGCGATCATGCTACCTTGTTATCACTGGAACCGTTCTATCGTGGTCACAAAAGATCACCCGCTAGCTCAAAAGCAGAGCATCACTATTGAGGATCTGGCGGTCTACTCTTTGGTCACTTACGTTTTCGGCTTTACAGGTCGTTCTGAACTGGATACCGCATTTAATAAAGTGGGCTTAACACCACGCGTGGTATTTACTGCAACGGATGCCGATGTAATCAAAACTTACGTTCGTATGGGCATTGGTGTTGGTGTGATTGCGAGTATGGCGATTGACCATGAACAAGATACCGATTTAGTTTCGATTGATGCGAGCCATCTATTTGGTGCGAGCACAACCAGCATTGGCTTTAGAAAAGGTACCTTCCTGCGTTCTTACATGTTTGATTTCATGGAGCGCTTTGCACCTCACTTAACTCGTCCAGTGGTAGAGCAAGCTATCTCTCTGAAATCAAATGAAGAAATCGAAGAGATGTTTAAAGATATCGAGCTGCCAGTTCGTTAATTCTATCTCGAAAAACTTGATTCTTAATTCGGCCTGTATTTACAGGCCGTTTTTCTTTTTGGCATTTACCGTTCACCTTTCGTTCTCTTTAACTCGATCCTTTTCATTTACGCCTGTTACCCCTACAATCCACGCACTATAGGGGGAAGCATGCATTCACGATTTAAAATACTCGACTCATTTTTGCTTGAGCACCAAGTTTATTGGCGTTCTGAGCCTTTTCACCTATGCCAAACACAGCAGCAGCCATGGCAAGAAGTTAACGCGCAACTTGTTGACTGGTTAAATAGTTTAACGACTGAAAATATTCAGACCTTGAAAGAACAGCCTGATCTGTTGATAACTGAACTCGGCCGTTTTCTGCCCCAGCTTAGTCAGGCTCATCAAAGCGCCCAATTTACCAATACAGCCCTCAAAGGCTTGCAGCTTCCTAAAGGGACTGAAAACGGTATACCAGGGAGAAAGTTGCAGCAAATCGTATCAATGGGCGAAGCGGCGCTTGAGCATCACCATGGTGAAGAGTGGTTGGAGTGGTGTTCCGGTAAAGGGTTCTTAGGGCGAATTTTGTCTCAGCAATCGAGCCAAAAGGTGACCAGTTTCGAATGGCAGCAATCGCTCTGTGAAAGTGGCCAAAAAATAGCGGATACACTGCATCTAGAAATGACCTTTGTGCAAGGTGACGCTTTTTCTGAGAGTGCTGACAAGGTGTTTAATCCAAATCAACATGCAGTCGCACTACATGCCTGTGGTGATCTTCATGTCGAGTTAGTTAAAAAGTCCGTGTCGCATGGGCTTCCTGCGGTGACTATATCTCCTTGTTGTTATCACCTTATTCGTGACGAAAACTACCAACCGATGTCATCAGTAGCAAAGGCCTCTGCTTTAACATTGAGCAAGAGTGATTTACGAATCCCACTGCAAGAAACCGTCACCGGTGGTGAGAGGGTTAAGCGTCATCGTCAATTGGAGATGAGTTATCGCCTAGGCTTCAGCCAGTTACTTAAGGCTGAAATGGGAATTAATGAATACATTCCTGTGCCGAGTATCAAAAAATCAGAGCTAGCTGAAGGGTTTGAGTCGTTCTGCCGTTGGGCTTGTGAAGTGAAGGAGTTGTCGTTTGGTTCTAATGTCGATTTTGACTCTTATCTAGTGCAAGGCGAAGCACTTTTCTGGGAGATGGAAAAGTTAAGTCTGGTTCAGCAGGTTTTCAGACGCCTATTAGAGATATGGCTAGCATTAGACCGAGCGATTTATTTAAAAGAGCAAGGCTATGAAACAACCATAGAAGAGTTTTGTGAACGTAGCGTCACACCCAGAAACCTGTTGATTCATGGTGTTAAGAGCGATCGATAAACGGTGCGGCTACTAGAAAGTGTGTATCTCACAGCTTTCGGACATGAGTGTTACATAGACAAAAAAGCCAGTTCGACATAAGCGGACTGGCTTTTTTCATGTGTATGATTCAACTGAGCGCCTCAACGAGAAAAATTTGATCCTCAGTGAGTCATGACATCATTAGTTGAACATCGCGATAGCTTTAGCTGGATCTACGTATTCTAGGTCAAAGCTCTCTGCAACTTCTTTACAAGTCACTTTACCGTGAATCACGTTAAGACCTTCTAGGAAGCCTTTGTCTGATAGAAGTGCTTCGCGGTAACCTTTGTTCGCTAGCTTAACAATGTAAGGAAGTGTTGCATTGTTTAGTGCGTAAGTTGAAGTGCGAGCAACAGCGCCAGGCATGTTTGCAACACAGTAGTGAACTACGTTATCAACGATGTAAGTTGGTTCTGCGTGAGTTGTCGCGTGAGAAGTTTCGAAACAACCACCTTGGTCGATTGCAACATCAACAACTGCTGAACCTGGTTTCATCTTAGCGATGTGCTCTTTTGTAACCAGTTTAGGCGCTGCTGCACCTGGAATCAGTACTGCACCAATCACTAGGTCAGCTTCTAGAACATGCTTCTCGATAGCGTCTTCAGTAGAATAAACTACTTTTGCGCGACCTTGGAACTCTTCGTCAAGGCGACGAAGCGTGTCTACGTTACGGTCCAGAATTGTTACATCAGCGCGAAGGCCAACAGCCATACGTGCTGCGTTAGCACCTACAACTCCGCCGCCAACAACAACAACTTTCGCAGGTTCAACACCTGGAACGCCGCCTAGAAGAAGACCACAACCACCGTTAGATTTCTCTAAAGTTTGCGCACCTGCTTGAATAGACATGCGACCAGCTACTTCAGACATTGGTGCTAATAGTGGCAAGCGACCCATATTATCTGTTACAGTCTCATAGGCTACGCAGACAGCTTTGCTCTTGATAAGCTCTTCAGTTTGTGGAAAATCTGGTGCAAGGTGTAAATAAGTAAATAATATTTGCCCTTCGCGAAGCATAGCTCGCTCGACAGCTTGAGGTTCTTTAACCTTTACAATCATCTCTGCTTTCGCGAAAACGTCAGCAGCAGTAGGAAGAATGGATGCGCCTACAGCGATGTAATCATCGTCTGAAAAACCGATACCAGTACCGGCATTGGTTTCAACAAAAACTTGGTGGCCGTGTGAGATTAGTTCTCTCACGCTAGCTGGGGTCATACCAACGCGGTATTCGTGGTTTTTGATTTCCTTAGGTACGCCAATGATCATCCTGACTCCTCATTTTATTTTGGTTGTTTTATCTATGTGTAGGGTAATTCTGTCGAATTAATATCTAGTATAGATATGTTTAGGTAAAATTTGATACTGAATATTAAAAAGTTGTAGTATATTTTTTTGCAAGGAAGTAATAAGGTGGAATAAAAAATGGCAGACAATTATAAGAAGCCGTCCAAGGAACTAGATCGTATTGACCGCAACATTCTTAATGAGTTGCAAAAAGACGGTCGTATCTCGAACGTTGAACTCTCAAAACGAGTAGGACTTTCTCCGACTCCGTGTCTTGAACGTGTTCGTCGTTTAGAACGTCAAGGTTACATTAATGGGTACACAGCGTTGCTGAACCCACAGTATCTTGATGCTTCACTTTTGGTGTTTGTTGAAATCACATTGAACCGAGGTGCGCCAGATGTGTTCGAACAATTCAACACCGCTGTGCAGAAACTGGATGACATCCAAGAGTGTCATTTAGTGTCGGGTGACTTTGACTATCTTCTAAAAACACGTGTATCTGATATGGGGGCTTACCGTAAGCTACTGGGTGATACGTTGCTTCGTCTACCGGGCGTAAACGACACTCGAACTTACGTGGTAATGGAAGAAGTGAAACAAACCAATCAACTTGTGATTAAAACTCGTTAGTTATAATTGGTGAAATGAAAGAAAGCGGACATTTGTTCCGCTTTCTTGCTTTCTGGAATTGGGTTTTTTGGTTTGATATGGTTAAATCAACAGTAGTTTCATTGAAATGGGCGGCCTGTGCCGCTCGCTATGTTTTATCCCGTTTAATTATTAAGTTGGTTTATGTTCAAGCAGAGCAGTAATAAAGTAGAAACAATCATTAAAACGAGTGAAGAGCCCCAGTCTTCTCGTTTGAATGGTGCTCAACGCCTTAAAGAGTGCAGCCTGATATTGGGTGTTCTTTTCTCTATTCTACTTGCCGTTGCGTTATTAACCTTTAGCCCTGCCGATCCTTCATGGTCGCAAACCGCGTGGGGTGGTGACATTCAAAACGCAGGTGGCTATCTAGGTGCATGGCTAGCAGATACCCTTTTCTTTGTGTTTGGCTCTCTGGCTTATCCACTGCCTATCTTAGTGACCGTCACCGCATGGGTCTTATTCCGCAAGCGTAATGAAGACGAACAGATCGACTTTATGTTGTGGGGTACCCGTTTACTTGGTTTGACGGTCCTTATTCTAACCAGCTGTGGTTTGGCTGACATTAACTTCGATGATATCTGGTACTTCTCATCAGGTGGCGTGGTTGGTGATGTGTTAACGAGCCTTGCACTGCCAACGCTGAATATTCTGGGTAGTACGCTTGTACTTCTTTTCCTTTGGGGCGCTGGCTTTACACTTTTAACCGGTATCTCTTGGTTGAGAATTGTGGAATGGCTAGGTGAAGGTGCGATTAAACTCTTTACTTCAGCTGTAAATAAAGCACGTGGTCAAGACCAAGAATTGCTTGAGCCAGAATTGAAAGAGTCGGCAGACCGAGATCTACAGCAAGAGAGCCGTCAGCAGCCAATCTACAATGAAGATGTCATTGAAGAGTCTAGTGCGGTACCGGAAGCGCTCGATCCTGCAATGAGCTTCTCAGCGACCAATGACCCCTCTGATACAGCTAATAGAGTATCTGGTGAAGGCGCAGCAGAAAAACGTCATTACAATATTCATGTGCCTGCAGAAGTACCGTCTAAGCAGCATGCTCCGGTTTCTCAAGAACCAGTTCCTCGCGTGACTCACCCCGTTATTGCCCCTCAACCAGAAAAACCAATTGCTGCCGTTCCTGTTTATCAAACGCCACAAGAGTCATTGGAAGAGGGCGTTGAGCGTTCTAAGCAGTTGAATGCGACGATAGAGCAGCTAGAAAGTGCTGCAATGTATGAAGATGATCTTGCAGAACAAGATCAGACAGATGCTCATGAATCTCAAGCTGCTTATCAACAATATATGCAGCAAGAACAGGAATCAGTTAGTCCTGCTGAGCCTATTGTGGAAGAGAGCACTGAAACAGCTCTTGATGAACAATATGCACAACCAGAGATTGAGAATGAAGCTCAAGCGTCTGCAGAATTTGATGCTGACGACGTTCAGCCTGAATCTTTGTATGCTTCACCAATGGGTGAAACAGAAACTGATACTCAAGATGATTTCTTAGTGCACAGTGCACCATTTGATGGGGCTGAAGAGCAAGGGTACGAGCAGCCTTCTGAATTTGATTCTGAAACAGCAGAGAGTGATATCGAAGAACAACGTGAATCATTCTCTTATCAACAAGAGCAAACAGCACAACCTGCCGTTACGGATGAAGAGCAGGCGATTGATCTTCCTTGGGAAGAAGTAACAGAAGGCGAAGAACTGAATCAGGATAAAGACGTTGCGGCCTTCCAGAATATTGTTTCTGAAGCTCAAGCGAATATGGCAGCCGCACAAAACCCATTCTTGGTTCAAAAAGAGCCTAACCTACCTAAGCCAACGTCACCGATGCCGACCCTAGAGCTACTCTATCACCCTGAGAAGCGTGACAACTTTATTGATCGTGATTCTCTGGAAGATATCGCTCGTCTGGTTGAGTCAAAGCTAGCGGACTACAAAATTAAAGCTGAGGTGGTGGATATTTTCCCTGGCCCAGTTATTACTCGATTCGAGCTTGATCTTGCACCGGGTGTAAAAGTGAGTCGAATCTCAAGTCTATCGATGGATTTAGCACGTTCATTGTCTGCGATGGCAGTTCGTGTTGTAGAAGTTATTCCTGGAAAACCATACGTAGGTTTAGAGCTGCCTAACATGAGCCGTCAAACTGTCTTCTTCTCTGATGTGGTGGGGAGCCAGCAGTTTATTGATGCTAAATCACCAACAACAGTTGTGATGGGGCAAGACATCGCGGGTGAAGCGGTTATTGCTGATATCGCCAAAATGCCTCACGTGCTGGTGGCCGGTACCACGGGGTCGGGTAAATCGGTGGGTGTGAACGTAATGATCTTGAGTATGCTATATAAAGCAACGCCTGAAGATCTGCGCTTCATTATGATTGACCCGAAAATGCTCGAGCTGTCTATTTATGAAGGTATCCCACACCTATTGTCAGAAGTGGTTACCGATATGAAAGACGCTTCTAACGCACTGCGCTGGTGTGTGGGCGAAATGGAGCGACGTTACAAGCTGATGTCAGCATTAGGCGTACGTAATATTAAAGGTTACAACGATAAGCTGAAAATGGCGGCAGAAGCTGGACACCCAATCCATGACCCATTGTGGCAAGCAGGCGACAGTATGGATCCTGAGCCTCCATTGCTTGAAAAACTACCTTATATCGTTGTGGTTGTCGATGAATTTGCCGACTTAATGATGGTGGTGGGTAAGAAAGTTGAAGAACTGATTGCTCGTTTAGCTCAGAAAGCACGTGCAGCAGGTATTCACTTGATTCTTGCAACGCAGCGCCCATCGGTTGATGTAATCACTGGTTTGATTAAAGCGAATATCCCAACTCGTGTTGCGTTCACCGTATCGACGAAAACAGACTCTCGTACTATCTTGGATCAAGGTGGTGCAGAATCGCTTCTAGGCATGGGTGACATGCTGTATCTACCACCGGGCTCAAGTCATACCATTCGTGTTCACGGGGCATTTGCATCAGATGATGATGTACATGCTGTCGTAAACGACTGGAAAGCGCGTGGTAAGCCAAACTACATCGATGAAATCACCAACGGTGAGCAGACCCCAGAAACTCTACTTCCGGGAGAGAAGATGGAAGGCGATGAAGACGTTGATCCATTGTTTGATCAGGTTGTTGAGCATGTGGTTCAGTCTCGTCGCGGTTCTGTGTCGGGTGTTCAGCGTAGATTTAAGATCGGTTATAACCGCGCAGCTCGTATTGTTGAGCAGTTAGAAGCTCAAGGCATTGTGAGCTCACCGGGGCACAATGGTAACCGAGAAGTATTAGCGCCAGCACCGCCGAAAGAGTAATCGCTTAATTGCGTAGATAGGAACTCAACCCTTAATCATCGGTCATAGTTTTATGACCGATTTACCTTGTAACAGGATTATCAATGAAAAAAGTATTCGCACTTTTATTTATGAGCTTCTCAGTGTTCGCTTCTCCGAAAGAAGAGCTGAGTAGCCGATTGGCATTGAACGCAGGGTTTAGCGCCGACTTTAAACAAGTGGTCACAAGCCCTGACGGTGAAGTTGTAATGGAAGGTGAAGGCACGGTTGAAATTGCACGTCCAAGCTTATTCCGTTGGGAAACCACTTTCCCAGATGAAAACCTATTGGTCTCTGATGGGCAGAGTTTGTGGTATTACAGCCCGTTCATTGAGCAAGTCAGTATTTATTGGCAAGAGCAAGCGACATCACAAACGCCTTTTGTACTACTGACTCGTAACCAAGAAAGCGATTGGGATAACTACAATGTGGCGCAATCGGGTAACCAATTTACGTTAACACCAACGGCAGTTGACTCTAATCAGGGTGACTTCCAGATTAATATCAATGAAAAAGGCATTGTTCAGGGCTTTAATGTGATTGAACAAGACGGTCAAAAAGGCGAGTTTACCTTCAACAATGTGAACCTGGGTAAACCAGCAGCAGACCGCTTTACTTTTGTAGCACCGGAAGGTGTCGAGGTCGACGACCAAAGAAATTGATCGAAACAAGCCGATCGTTTGGTAGTACGTCGATAGGGTTGATGGATATTGTTTCCATCAGCTCGATGCCATCAAATAATCAAGAGATTGCAATTGAGTAATTACAGCTTAGATTTTGCAGGGGACGAAGATTTTCGTCCCCTTGCTGCTCGTATGAGACCAGAAACTGTAGAACAGTATATTGGTCAGCAGCACATATTAGGTCCAGGTAAACCCCTTCGCAGAGCCCTGGAAGCGGGCCATATCCACTCGATGATTTTGTGGGGGCCTCCTGGCACAGGTAAAACCACGCTCGCAGAAGTAGCCGCCAATTATGCCAATGCAGAAGTGGAGCGTGTGTCTGCTGTGACATCTGGCGTGAAAGACATTCGTATCGCGATCGAAAAAGCGCGTGAAAACAAGCAAGCAGGGCGTAGAACCATCTTGTTCGTGGATGAGGTCCATCGTTTTAACAAAAGCCAGCAAGATGCTTTTCTGCCTCATATTGAGGACGGTACGGTTACCTTCATTGGTGCAACGACCGAAAACCCTTCCTTCGAGTTAAACAACGCTCTGCTATCTCGTGCGCGGGTATATAAGCTGACTTCTCTCAATACCGATGATATTGCGACGGTAATACGCCAAGCGATTGAAGATAAGCAGCGTGGTCTTGGTGACGTTCCTGCTCACTTTGTTGACAATGTTTTGGATAGTTTAGCTGAGTTAGTGAACGGTGATGCGCGTATGTCGCTCAACTACCTTGAGCTGCTGTACGACATGGCTGAAGACAACGACAAAGGCGAGAAGTCGATTACCTTACAGTTGCTTGCGGAAGTAGCAGGTGAGAAGGTGGCTCGCTTTGATAACAAGGGTGATATTTGGTACGACCTAATCTCTGCCGTTCATAAATCGATACGTGGTTCAAAACCTGATGCAGCGCTGTACTGGTCGGCTCGAATGATTGCGGCAGGCTGTGATCCGCTTTATATCGTTAGGCGCTTATTGGCGATAGCTTCTGAAGATATTGGTAACGCTGACCCTCGTGCAATGCAGGTTGCGATGTCTGCTTGGGATTGCTTTACACGTATTGGTCCGGCTGAAGGAGAACGCGCGATTGCACAGGCGGTTATTTATTTAGCGTGTGCACCAAAGAGTAATGCGGTTTATACAGCATGGAAGCAAGCGTTATCCGATGCTCATGACCTTCCTGAGTACGAAGTGCCTCATCATTTGCGAAATGCACCAACAACCTTGATGAAAGACATGGGCTATGGACAAGAATACCGTTATGCTCATGATGAACCAGGAGCCTACGCGGCGGGTGAAAAGTACTTGCCTCCTGAAATGGGAGAAAAGCAATACTATTTTCCAACAAAACGAGGCTTAGAGACCAAAATTGGCGAGAAGCTAGATTATCTGGCGGATTTGGACGCAAAAAGCCCACAAAAACGCTATGAAAAGTAGTCTTTTTTGGATATCGTTACCTAGTCATAAAATTTACATTAAATCGTTACAAATTGGTCGAAATGGCACCAGTTTTAGGGGTTTAGCAGTGATTCAGTAGCAAACTACTGAATATTCAAATAACTAAAGCATAGGATTAGCAATGCTGGATTCTAAATTACTTCGAGCTGAGCTGGATGAAACAGCGGCAAAATTAGCACGTCGAGGCTTCGCCCTTGATGTAGAGACAATTCGTGAACTTGAAGAAAAACGTAAGTCCCTTCAGATGAAAACTGAAGAGCTACAAGCGTTACGTAACTCTCGATCGAAGTCCATTGGTCAAGCGAAAGCAAAAGGCGACCATGAAGAAGCTGAGCGTATCCTTGCTGAAGTAGGCAACTTAGGCGCAGAACTAGACCAAGCTAAAGCAGCACTGGCTGAGCTTCAATCTGATCTAGAAACAATCACTATGTCTATTCCAAACCTGCCAGACGAGTCTGTGCCAGAAGGTAAAGACGAAGATGATAACGTTGAAGTTTCTCGTTGGGGTCAACCTAAGACTTACGACTTCGAAGTGAAAGATCACGTTGATCTTGGCGAAATGTCTGGCGGTCTTGATTTTGCTAGCGCAGTAAAAATCTCTGGTTCTCGTTTCATCGTGATGAAAGGCAAATTTGCACGTCTACACCGTGCGATTGCTCAGTTCATGTTGGACCTTCACACTGATGAGCACGGCTACACAGAAATGTACGTACCGTACCTAGTGAACCACGATAGCCTATACGGCACGGGCCAACTTCCTAAGTTTGGCGAAGACTTGTTCCACACAAGCCCGCTAACTGAGCAAGTTAGTGATGTTCCTCTTAAGACGCTATCACTTATCCCTACTGCGGAAGTACCGGTAACAAACATGGTTCGCGATACCATTACAGACGAAGCTGAACTGCCACTTAAGATGACAGCTCACACTCCATGTTTCCGTTCTGAAGCGGGTTCTTACGGTCGTGACACTCGTGGTCTTATCCGTATGCACCAATTCGACAAAGTTGAATTAGTACAAATTACTAAACCAGAAGACTCTATGGCTGCTCTTGAAGAGCTAACAGGTCACGCTGAGAAAGTACTTCAACTTCTAGAGCTTCCTTACCGTAAAGTGGTTCTATGTACTGGTGACATGGGCTTCGGCGCTGCGAAAACTTACGACTTAGAAGTATGGGTTCCAGCACAAGAGACTTACCGTGAAATCTCTTCTTGTTCAAACATGTGGGATTTCCAAGCTCGTCGTATGCAAGCTCGTTTCCGTCGTAAAGGCGAGAAGAAACCTGAACTTGTGCACACACTAAACGGTTCTGGTCTTGCTGTTGGTCGTACTATGGTTGCGATTCTTGAGAACAACCAAGAAGCAGATGGCCGTATTGCTATCCCAGCAGTACTTCAGCCATACATGGGCGGCGTAACGCACATCGGCTAATCGTTTTACGATTTAATGAGCTCATAAAATATTGAAAACCCAGCCGATTGGCTGGGTTTTTTATTACATTAATAATTGGTTGATGCATTCCTTAACTACTTTTATTTAATTACTATTACCAATGTGTAATAGTAATTTGTTATTTTTGGTTATTATTACTCAATTAATATCCGGCTATAATGTGCTCTTACCGCGGTAGGTAAAGATTTTCTCGTTTATGTATAGAGGAGGGCTTATGGCCGTAGGATGGGCTGGAGACGACAGTGTCAGCCAGCAAATACAAAATACCATCGATGATGAGATCTCTCGTGTAAGAGGAAACCTTCGAGGTGGTGAGAGTTTGCGTTATTGTGATGAGTGTGGCGACGAGATACCAGAAAAAAGACGACTCGCGATAAAAGGCGTTCGTTTGTGTATCGAATGTCAGTCATTATTAGAGCACGACGCACATCGACATTCATTGTTTAACCGTCGAGCAAGTAAAGATAGTCAATTACGTTAAACTGACCGATATCTTCAAAATAGATAAGGCCTTACTTTTATGTAAGGCCTTTTAGTTTTATTAAATTATTTATTACTGAAGATATACGGAAATAATCACCGCTCTTGTTCAGAGCAATAAACGCATTATTTAATGGCTACTTAAAGCAATGAGTATTTTGTAATGCAGTGTCGATAGCAGCGACCAATTTTTCGATATGTTGTGGTTCGCTAATAAACGGAGGCATCATATAAATTAACCTTCCGAACGGGCGAATCCAAACACCTTGCTCGACAAAGTGAGCCTGTATAGTTTCCATTTCGACTGGCGAGTGGGTCTCTACGACGCCAATAGCGCCTAACCAACGAACGTCTTTAACCAGTTCATGTTTGAGCAACGGTGGCAGTAGCTCTGAGAAGAGCTGTTCAATTTGTCGAGTTTGATTTTGCCAGTGGCCTTGCTCTATTAGGGATAAACTCGCGGCCCCAACGGCACAAGCTAATGGGTTACCCATAAAAGTTGGGCCGTGCATGAAGCAACCTGCTTCACCTCCACATACGGTGTCTGCGACTTCTTTGCTTGCTAGTGTTGCGGAAAGCGTCATGTAACCACCAGTCAGTGCTTTGCCGACACACAAAATATCTGGTTGAATATCCGCATACTCGCAGGCAAACAATTTACCTGTGCGGCCAAAGCCGGTCGCAATCTCATCCAAAATTAACAGCACGTTAAATTCGTCACAAAGCAAGCGAATTTGTTTTAAGAACTCAGGGTGGTAAATACGCATACCGCCAGCGCCTTGAACAATCGGCTCTAAGATCACGGCGGCGACTTCTTGATGATATGCGGATAGCTTTTCACGAAAACTATCAATGTCACTTGGGTTCCAGTCATCCCAAAAGCCAGTCTTCGGTGAGTCAGCGAAAATATGCTCAGGTAAAAAACCCTTATAGAGACTGTGCATTGAGTTATCGGGATCTGTCACTGACATCGCAGCGAACGTGTCACCATGATAACCATCTCTCAGCGTTAAGAATTTAGAGCGAGATTGTCCTTTCGCATGCCAAAACTGAAGTGCCATTTTTAGGCTCACTTCTACCGCAACTGAGCCCGAATCAGCCAAAAATACGTGTTCTAGATTGTCTGGTGCTAGCTTAAGAAGCTTCTTACATAAATCGATAGCGGGCTGGTGGGTGATGCCACCAAACATCACGTGTGAAACCTTTTCGATCTGGCTGTGAGCAGCTTCGTTTAAGAGCGGATGATTGTATCCGTGGATCGTTGACCACCAAGAGGACATGCCATCAATAATTCGATTTCCGCCTTCTAGTTCTAGGTAAACGCCGTCTGCATTGGTAACAGGATAGCAGGTCAGAGGTGTTAACGTTGATGTATAGGGATGCCAGATATGCTGGCGATCAAAGGCGAGATCCATAACGATTTCCGTTCTTGTTGTGGTTGAAATATAACCAGTTGTAAACTTTTGTTATTAACAATGTGTTGACAGTCTAAAGCTTGTCGGTAGACTAGCCAAGCATAAATGCAATCTCTATTGATGGAGATGCGACATCAAATAATAAAAAGGATCGACATGTGGAAGTTCGTCATGACTGGACAGTCGCTGAAGTAAAGGCACTGCTTGAAAAACCATTTATGGATTTAATGTTTGAAGCACAACTGGTTCACAGACAGCACCAAGATCACAACCACGTGCAGGTGAGTACGCTGTTATCGATCAAAACAGGTGCTTGTCCTGAAGATTGTAAATACTGCCCTCAAAGTGCTCACTATCGAACTGATGTCGATAAAGAGCGTTTGATGGAAGTTGAGCGTGTGTTGGATGCCGCACAAAAAGCGAAGAATGCTGGCTCAACACGTTTTTGTATGGGCGCAGCATGGAAGAACCCTAAAGCGCGCGATATGCCACACCTCACCGATATGATTAAAGGTGTGAAAGGTATGGGACTAGAAACCTGTATGACGCTTGGCATGCTAACGCCTGAGCAAGCAGGTGAGTTAGCAGATGCTGGATTGGATTACTATAACCACAACCTTGATACCTCACCTGAGTTTTATGGCAGCATTATCACCACCCGTACCTATCAAGATCGTCTAGACACGCTATCTCACGTTCGTGATGCAGGTATGAAGATCTGTTCGGGCGGTATTATTGGCATGGGCGAAAGCACTAGTGACCGTGCGGGCTTGCTGGTTGAACTGGCTAACCTTCCGGTACACCCAGAGAGTGTGCCAATCAACATGCTTGTTAAAGTGAAAGGCACGCCGATGGAAAACGTCGATGATGTTGAGTCTTTCGACTTTATTAAATTGATCGCGATCGCTCGCATCATGATGCCTAAGTCTGCGGTTCGTTTATCTGCAGGTCGCGAGAACATGAACGAACAGATGCAGGCGATGTGTTTCATGGCAGGTGCAAACTCTATTTTCTACGGTTGTAAGCTACTGACTACGCCAAACCCAGATGAAGATACAGATATGCAGCTGTTCAAGAAGTTGGGTATCAACAGCCAAGAAGTGGCTCAAAAGCCTGATGAAATTCAAGAAAATGAACTGTTAGATCAAGTGGTAGAGCGCGTTGCGGCTCGCCCTACGAAAGATGACATGTTCTACGATGCCACGGTTTAAATCACGCATTAAAGAAGCCCTTGTTCATCGCCGTGAGCAAGGGTTAACCCGTCAACTTAAGGTGCTTGAAAACAGTAATGGCCCGTTGCTTAGTAGTGATGGTTCACACTTCATAAACTTTTCGAGCAATGACTATTTGGGACTGGCGAACGATTCTGAATTGGTCGAAGCATGGCAAAACGGGTTGTCTCAGTATGGTGCTGGCAGTGCGGCGTCGCCATTAGTTACCGGTTTTAGCTCTGCTCATCGAAATCTAGAAGCTCAACTGTGTGAGTGGCTTGGCTTTGAGCGTGCCATTCTTTTCAGCTCTGGATTCAGCGCCAATCAAGCCTTGTTGTTCTCTCTGCTCGAGAAAGATGACGTATTGCTACAAGACAAGCTCAATCACGCCTCTTTGATAGAAGCGGGTGTGCTTTCTCCTGCCTCAATGAAACGCTTTAAGCACAACGATGTGCAGCATCTTGAGTCGTTACTAAGTCGTTCTCAGCAATCGTTAGTCGTGACGGAAGGCGTTTTCAGCATGGATGGTGACCACGCACCCCTCGAAGATATCGCTAGCCTGACCAATGAATACGACAGTTGGTTGGCGGTTGATGACGCTCATGGCATCGGTGTATTAGGCGATAGAGGGGCAGGTAGCTGCAATGCTGTGCAAATCACACCCGATATTTTGGTGGTGACCTTTGGTAAAGCATTTGGTCTTTCCGGAGCTGCAATTCTATGTTCATCAGAGGTGGGTGACTACTTAACCCAGTTTGCACGACATCATGTGTATTCGACGGCAATGCCACCCTCACAGGCTTTCGCTTTGTCCCATGCGTGTCAGATGATTCAAATCCAAGAGTGGCGCAGAGAAAAACTGGTTGAGCTAGGTGGTATCTATGCGGAGCAGATGAAAGGTATACAAGGCTTGGTTAATACCAAGACCCCTATTAAGCCATTTGTGATAGGGGGAACGCAGGTGGCATTATCGATAGCAGAAAAGTTAAAGCGTAATCAGATATGGGTGACGGCGATAAGACCGCCGACTGTTCCGGCTGGGACGGCTCGTTTGCGAATTACATTAACTGCCAATCACACTCAAAAGCAGGTTAACCAATTAAGCCGTTCATTGCTTCAAGCTATCGAATTGAGCTATGCATTAAAGGAAGAGGTTTAGCAAATGTCACAGGAAGCAGTAGTGCATGAATACCTAGGCCAAGATAAAAGTGCGATTGCCGAAGCGTTTGGTAAAGCGGCAACTACCTATGACAAACATGCTGAGTTTCAGCGTCATGTGGGCCACCGCTTACTGGATAAGCTACCAAGCGATCTTTCTGGTCTTAAGGTGCTCGACCTCGGCTGCGGAACGGGTTATTTCTCAGAACAGTTGTTGAGTCGCGGTGCTGAAGTGATTTGTGCCGATCTCTCTCTAGGAATGCTAAAGAAGGCTAAGCAGCGCTGTGGTTCTGCCGTCTCTTTATATCAACAAGCTGATGCCGAACAGTTGCCGTTTGCAAATGGAAGATTTGATATTGTTTTCTCGAGCTTGGCGTTGCAATGGTGTGACGATTTATCGTCGCCTTTAAGGGAAATGAAGCGTGTTACTGCGGCTAATGGACAAGTAATCTTCTCAACTTTGCTTGATGGATCACTGTTTGAGCTAGAAAAGTCATGGTCCAAAATTGATTCACATCAACACGTTAACCATTTTATTACAATCAATCAGGTAAAAATTGCGTTAGCGCAATCTAGCTGTACGGCTCATCAACTAGACTTGCCCACCATCACCGTTTGGTACGACACAGCGTTTGAACTGATGCGAGACCTGAAAGGCATTGGTGCTAATTATGTAAGTGGTCGCTCACAAGGTTTGACAAGTCGTCGCATGTTGCAGCTTGTTGAACGGGAATATCGAGAGTTTAAAAACCATCAAGGTTTCTTACCAGCAACATATCAAGTTTGTTTAGGGGTTATTCAATTATGATTGATGCAGTATTCATTGCAGGTACGGATACCGAAGTGGGAAAAACTGTGGTTTCAAAAGCGATTCTTCAAGCTTTGGCCGCACAAGATTTATCAACAATTGGTTATAAACCTGTTGCTGCAGGGTGTGAAAAGTACCCTGAAGGGTTACGTAATAGCGACGCGCTACATCTTCAAGAAGCAGCGACAAAAGAGATCGCTTATGAAGACGTTAATCCGTACGCATTACTACTACCTTCATCTCCTCACATTGCAGCTAAGCATGACGGTGTGGTGATTGAAGAAGAAGTGCTATCGGCTAAGCTCGCTGAACATAAGCAGAACTCTGACATCGTTTTAGTAGAGGGTGCAGGTGGATGGCGAGTACCCGTTTCAGATGATGAGTATCTGTCTAGCTGGGTTAAAAAAGAACAGCTTCCAGTGGTTATGACGGTAGGTATTAAGCTAGGCTGCTTGAGCCACGCTCTATTAACTGCAGAAGCGATTCGTGCTGACGGCTTAAACCTAGTAGGTTGGGTGGCTAACCGCATTAATCCAGGCACTGAGCACTACGCAGCTATTATTGCTATGCTTGAAGACAAGCTAGGTGCACCAAAGCTGGGTGAGATCCCCTATGTACCAAAAGCTAAGTCTAATAACATCGGTAAGTATATCGATGTTCAGCCATTGCTTGCACTGTAATTGGTGAATAAGGCACAGCATAAGAAAAGGGCTGCGATTGCAGCCCTTTTGCTATTTAAGCCTTTAAGGAGTCAAGCGAGGGATTAGTGCTCTTTCGTAAGCCCCATTAGTGCTTGCTGTGTCTCTGTGATGTTTGCTTGCGCAGCTTCTGGCGTAAGAATACCGATTTGTTTTTTCGCTTCTTCTTCAGTAATCCCTAGGTGACAGCACAGTAAATCGATAGCCATTTGAGTGTTAGTACCTTCAACCATGATCCTTTCCTTTTGTTACATGAACTAGCCAATACATTAATTAACTGACACTTTAAACGGATCACGATAGGTAGACCATACGACTTAGGTCTAATAGACGATTGCGAATTGCGCTACCCCCGTAATCAAATGTTTCAATTTAATGCTTAACCTTGTTTTCTTAATCTAAGACTATATGTATAAGTAAGTATAAGTCGTCAAGGTTGGAATCTATTGTTGTCTGCCTTGCCTATAACAATAAGTTTGATAAAAACAGCTTTCATGCGGAGATAAGTAATGAAGCGAGTAATGTTGTTCCTTGCAACCAACCTTGCGGTTGTATTGGTTCTAGGTGTTGTTCTTAATATTGTATACGCAGTCACAGGTATGCAACCAGGTAGCCTCTCAGGCTTGCTGGTGATGGCTGCGGTATTCGGTTTCGGCGGCTCATTCATTTCACTAATGATGTCAAAGAAAATGGCACTTCATTCTGTTGGCGGAATGGTTATTGAAAGCCCGCGCAACGAAACAGAACATTGGTTGATGGAGACGGTAAGCCGTCAATCTCAACAGGTTGGTATTGGTATGCCGACAGTGGCGATCTACGACTCGCCAGACATCAACGCATTTGCGACAGGCGCTAAGCGTGACGATTCATTGGTTGCGGTCTCAACTGGTTTGCTACACAACATGACGCGTGATGAAGCTGAAGCGGTACTTGCTCACGAAGTTAGTCACATCGCAAACGGCGACATGGTGACAATGACGCTGATGCAAGGTGTTGTGAACACGTTCGTTATTTTCCTATCTCGTTTCATTGCCAATATTGTGGCATCGAATGACAACGAGGAAGAGGGTGGTAGTAACACGATGGTGTACTTCGGTGTGTCTATGGTGCTGGAATTGGTATTCGGTTTCCTAGCGAGCTTCATCACCATGTGGTACAGCCGTCATCGTGAGTTCCATGCCGATGCAGGTGCTGCTCACTTGGTAGGTAAAGAGAAGATGATTTCTGCTCTAGAACGTCTCAAGATGAGCCACGAGCCACAACTAGAAGGTTCTATGATGGCATTTGGTATCAACGGTAAGCGTTCTCTAACAGAGCTTCTAATGAGCCACCCACCGCTAGATAAGCGTATTGCGTCTTTACGTAACATGTAATCTCTAACGCAATTAGAGAATACTAAAGGCTTCCTTCGGGAGT
>NZ_JBQKUM010000031.1:0-56684 GCF_054968605.1 Pseudoalteromonas sp. G5_S1_14_S5
GGTTTCATCACCAGATTCATCTTTAAGACACCACACAAACCCTTCACTACTTTCAGCAATGCTATTTACTAAATCCAAATTATCGACAAAGTCTTTTATCTCTGGAGCATCTAAAGGGTACTTCGCGAGAGCGACGTTTAATTGAGCGAGTTTCACAATGCTTGTCCCTTTTATAATTATGATGAAAATGCAATCGCTTCAATGAGCAATATCTAAGGCGATTCGCTCACCTTAACTTGTCTCTGATACTTCACACTCCAATACGGCAACGACCTGGTCGTTCTGCTATTAATTGTGGTACATAAACGTGTTATGTAGTCGCTAATAAGTTCTGTCGATTCGAATAAAGGGCTAACTGGAAGGGTGAGACTTAATCGTTCTATATCTGCTGCATCACGGCCCTTCAGTCTCGCAAATTCACTCCAAGAACATTTATCGACTTTTTCAATAACGTTTGATTCAAATAAGAGTTGAGCAAACTGTTCTGGGCTATACCCCTTAGTTTCTGCAATAAAGTGCTGCGTTTCCGAAGTTGGGTTTAAGACCAAAAGTAAATAAAATTTGGCGATATCATAAACGTGCACGTATTGATTGTACTCTGTCGACGGAACAGCAACTTGAACCGTTTGTTCAGTAAGAGAATCGACAATTCGCTTTGATTGGCAATTGTCACCGCCATACACCAAGCTCGGGCAGTACACAATATTCCAGTTAGAACTTGCGTTACTAGAGGTTATCTCTTGAAAGCCCAACGTCTTCAACACCGAAGCGCTTTTGTGATTCCAAGAGTGAACACCAGCCCAAATGTCGCCTTGATAGCCGGAACTCTGAACCTGTGATAATAATGCTTTGCACATTTGCGTAGCAATGCCTTTACCCCAACATTTGGAACTAATCCAATAAGATAACGCAAAACAATTTTCCAAAGGGAGTAACGTGACCTGACCAATAACTTGCGAATCGTTTAAATGCCGACAACTCCAAACATAGCACTTACCCTCTTCCCACTCTAAAGCACGTTGTTTGAGCGTTTTGATGTCTGCTAAAGGAAGCGACTTAGGGAACAAATCTGAACCTACAGATTTGAACAAGTAAAGGGCGTCATCAACGACCACTGGCCTAAATGTAAGGTCTAAGCATTCGAATTCTCTTGTGAGTGTCAAAATTCCCTTCCATCTACTAATATGAAAAATGCTAATAGCGCGTGCCGTCCTTTCTGCATGCCACCCAATTACCAGAACTTACTTCTACCCACTTAAAATCGTCGTCCGGATAATGAGCTTTATCGCCTGCTACGCGGCTACCTATTACAATAAACTTTGCTTGTTTGTCACTTCGGTTTACTAAATGATGCCCATTCTCGACACCACCGGGAAAACCAACGCACATTCCTCGCTTCAAAACTTGCTCACCGCCATCCATGATTAAGCACAGCTCACCTTCAAGCAAATATAGGAACTCGTCGGATTTTGTGTGCCAATGTCTTAAAGCTGATTGCGCCTTGGGTTCAAGTATCTCTAGGTTCACTCCAAACTGGGTTAAGCCAAATAGGTCTCCCAGTCCCTTACATTCAGAGTCCCCCAGGATTGATTTGTATGGCTCTGGAAACGGGTTAAAAGTGTCACCTATTAAGCTTGCAGTATCTTTTACTTTCGTCATATTTTCCCTCAGTGGGATGTGATGCAAAGCTCGACAGCGAAGATTAATATGCTTCTCTAGCCTCAAGACTTAGCGAACTGTTAAAATGCTTTTAATCGGAATCCCTCAAGCTTGCATATTGAATCGATAAATCACTCTTTACATTAGATTTTTTTGTACTTTGCCGATTTTTAAAAACACATTGCCTTGAAATATTCCAAACTGAACCCTTCACCGGAAACAGAATCACCAAGCCTTATGAATCAGGATGGGGACAGTTGTTAGCTGTTTTTCGTTCCAGATATAAGTGGTAGTTTACAGATATTTATTCAACCAACATATCGTATGATCACGCATATCATTCGAAAAATAATGTGATTCGTCAGCCAAATTGAACGCAATTTCAGTATTATTTTTATCGTATTTACTCTTAACCTTTTCAAAAAAGTCTTTCGCGAACTTGGCTGGAACCCAATCATCTCTCTCGCCATTTATAATTAGCATTGGGCGACTTTCATTTTCAAGAAGATACAAACATGGATCGATCTCTTTCATATACCTAATTGCTAACTTTTCGTCTTCGTTGAAAGTCTTATTGTCCGAATCTGCTTTTAATGCGAACTTCTCCAAACCGACGAAATCAGGAGAACCAAGAATAGGCACCGCAACTTTAATCTGGTTATTTTGAGTCAGCGAATAGAATGTAGACAGTGCCCCCATTGAAATGCCGACAAGAGCTATCCTTGATGGGTCAATCCGAATATCTTCTTGATAATGCTTAATAAGTGTATCAATGTCGTTTGCGTTCTGCTTGATAACCTGTGTCACCCTTTTAATAAAACGCGCGTGGCTATCCATGCTCTGAGCATTGCCATCATTCCTCTCACCGTGGCTATCTGAATCAAAACAGATGACTGAATAACCCTGGAGAGCTAGGTTTAACGCCAAATTAGAACCTTCATACTTATCATTGTTCCAACCATGACAGATGATGACTAAAGGGCTTTTCAGCAACTCTTTATTGCTATAAAGCAAATGTACAATCTCACCTAAATCAACTTTTTCGACAAAAACACCTTCCATGATTCCTCTTGCCCTTAGTTATAAGTCACTTACGCTTCCATTTGTTAGTCGTTTATTAATGCTTTTTGATAAAAGATTTTGTCTACTCCTTCTTTCAAATAATCCTTATAACGACCTACCTCCTTAAAACCATGAGACTCATAAAAGTCGGGGGCTTGGAACGTATAAGTGTCAACTGCAATACTACTTATTTCTCGCTCTTTACAATACATCTCTATCTTTCGTATTAGTGCAGCTCCATACCCCTGACTTCTTTCCTTTTCTGTTAACCACAAAAATCTAATTTGAACTGAAGTCATATAGATATAACCAGTTAAACCTCCGAGAATTTCTCCTGATTTATCGCGAACAAAAATTGCAAAAGACTCATCTGTGATTTCTGGTAGGAATCTTCGATTGAAATCACCTAGCCCTTGGTAAATCTGATCGATATCTTGAGGGCTCGGCGAGTGAGTAAAAGTGATATCCAATGATTTTTCCTTAATTTGGTTGAAAAAATAATACTCTCGCAAAGAATAAACTATCGTTCTTTTTTTAATGCAGTCGGTTCAAGTTTATCGACAAGCTTCTTTAAATGGTTCTTAGCCAACTCATGGTTCCCTCGACTCATCCACTTAATGCAATTAAAAAGTTCCCAAGTAAGGCCTTTATCACCATTCGTATAGGCAGGAGAATCCTCATGTTTTGGAGCGGGTTCACTGGTTACCCTTTGTTCGATGATGCCTGTTTTATCGAATAGAACTTTGAATGGCTTTGAAATACTGAACGGTTCACTCAAATCTAAGCAGTGAACTTCGATACTCGTTAAATCATTGAAGATATACTTTTTAAAGTAAGCATTATCATTGTGAAAGCCGTCAAGTAGGTAAAATATTTCCTTGTCGTGTTCAAAAAATGAGAAGCACTTATTGGCAGATTTATGGAAGTTGTTCTTCGTAAAAATAAGAATATCAGTATCCGAAACTCGGTCACCTTTCCCTGCTGCTAATGAGCCTAATAGCACAGCCGCTACTACGTTACTTTCTACCATAAAGGCTGAGCAAACAGAGCGAATAAGTTCACTTTGAAGGGGAAGATGCTTTAAATCTAGCTTTTCTGTTCTCAAAGTTACCTCCATTTTGATAGCAAAATATTTTCATTAAACAAAGCCGTCAAACCTGATCTTGAGGATAGATATTTCAGCCAGATCTCAGACTCAAATACGGAGTTCGCTTCTCTTCTGCTGATATGCAATATCCCAAAGTAAGACGAATAATCTCTTCAGGTGACCAACGAACGACGACATTGCCGATGTCGAAAACAATATTTTTTATCCTTTCAGAACTCACTATTTACTCCTTTAAAATGAATTAAATGGCTCAAAAATTCACCAGGCACCAAACTAAAATACTCTCAGAACAGTGTTCACCTATCACCTTTCAACGACTGATAAAATCACTGGAATATGAATCAAGTTTTATTTCTTTGCTTTCGTAGGCCATAGCTACAGTGAAGCATAGAGCTCACTCAATGTAGGAAACTGAGAACAATCCCAGCCGCTTGGAAGCCTTATTTCATTACACGACTTCACTAACTCAAGAGCTTTAACACTATCTGAAGAACAACTGACCTCTGCAAGTTCATCTAGCAGAGTTAATTCCCAATCTCCAGAAATAGGGGTTATAAATTTAGGCAGTATGCCCCAACCGGTATCCCACGTATGCATTTCAAATTTTGATAATGCATATAAGTCTCGAATTAGGCTCCCTTTGATAAAGGCTAATCCTTTGAAATCTCGAAAACCAAAATTTTCATCAGACTCAGCGTTTTGACGGCATAGCTTCCAAGCCCGCCCAGCTAGGATAAAGCTTGATGACGGTACATCACACGGATCAAATTCAAAGTTCAAGACTTGGCGATGAATATCGTCTAACTGAGCATCGACGGCTATCCACCCTTTTTCTTTGTTCCAATACTCACATACCCAGTGATCTTCAAAATGGTTTTGAGCTAAATAAGTCGCAAAGCCACTCCTTAGTCTCGCTGGTATTCCTTTTGCTCTCAATACTGCGCAAACTAATAGTGAAAAGTCTCTACAAATACTGATCACTCTATGGTTTGGTTTCTTGAAAACGTGTGAAGGCTCACCTGATTTCGACATTGCTAAAGAGACTAAATCTTTAGCATACCGAGTCTGCATTTCGGTCAGCTTGTTTAACGGATCAGCCTCAACACCGTAGTGCTCTAACCAATATGCGTGAATAAGATTCCCTTGAACAAACTTACATATACCCACTATATCATCAGATATTTTACGGATGTCTAACAGGTCATTAGTTAGCTCTGTAAACTCCGTGTTTTCGGTATAGTCATTGATAAACATCTGTTTCTAATCCTTTGTAGATATCTGTACGCATAGGTTGAAACGAGATTTACAGAAACAACCTCAAATTGAACGTAACCCGGTTCAGAGTAAAAATACCAAGCGTTGTGAATCACCCTTAAACGTTTGCCATTCACGTTCTAGCTTACATGCTACATTATTCTTTTTGCAACTTGCTCAGGTGTAACGTTAGAGTTATCAATTTCAATAGTGTTAAGTGTCATTATCGGAACCTATTCACATTACTCCAAATAGGATGAGAGCCGGTTAGCACAGGATATTTTGTGTGTGGGTATACGTTCTTCAGATTCCACACGAAGAAGCAACTCTGATTTGGCTGGTGACAAATGTGCAGGGTAAAAATCATTAGCTTAAGGTATAAACACATCTTGTCATGTGATCAAATGGTTTCGCCAAAAATCAATAACCAAACAACAAGATATGAGAACTCGATATTTTACACGACTCTCCTTACCAATTCTGCCCTGAATTACACTTAAGACGACTCAATAGCTTAACGCTGGTAAGACAGTTCTGGAACCAGTTTATCCTCAAATTAGTTCTTATTGTCAGCTAAAAATCGGCCAGATCAGATCATAGTGCAAGGCTTTGAACCAAAGGTTGAGATTCATAGATAAACAACATTGCTCAATATTCCTATGCGAGTTAAAGAGAAGGTACAAATATCTGAGCAAGGGTTGCTACTCAAGCCCAGTCAGGCAATCACCTTGCCATAACTCTTTCTGTCACGAAGTGTTCGTTCACATTTTTACAACCATGGCGGTATAGCATTCAGTTTGTAGAAAGTCTTTTGGTTATGAGCACCGCTGAGCGTTGACGAGATGATGAATTTATCCAAGGTTTGGATATCAGTTGCGTTTGACCCAGCGTTAACACATTGATTTTGGCTCATGATGTTTAAGGCATTGCTGATCATCGGTTCATCTGGGGTACCTAAAAGGAAGTTTAAGTCATCGCCAACAGGGCAACCTTGCACTTGATGTGAGAGGCCCATCTCAGAGGTTTCAGTTTCGACAGGCGCTAAGCCATAAGTGTAATCACCGTAACCTTTCTCATTTTGGCCAACAAACTGCACAAAATAGTAAACCATGCCACAGTTCATATCGGGTAAGAAGCCGTACGGTTTACCATAGGTTTGCTCACCAATCAGTATAACTTCGACATCAATGCCTCTTAACCCGTTGATGAGAGATTCACTGGCGGAGGCGGTAGATCCCGTCGCAAGTATAAAGACTCGATCTAGATTAAGCGTTGGTAAAATGTTGTTAGTAATAACGCCTTGATCCCAATCGATTTCTCGATTAATGAAGTACATGTCTAGGTTTTTATGCGTGTTTTTGTCGTTGTAAATAAGTGATTCAAAGACTCGATTGAGTGAACTATCGCCAGCAATCATGTAAGCAAGTTGCGAGGCCATGTAAAGCAAACCGCCTTGGTTGTATCTCAAATCGATAATCAAATCACTGATACCGTTTAGAGAAAAGTCGTTGAAAGCGCTGATGAGTGGCGCTTGAGCAGAAGCGTGAAATTCATTGAACATAAAGTAACCGACTCGATTATCTGCAAGGGACAGCTGTTTGACATGCATTACTGGCGAAACGGTTTCATTACTAGGTCTAAGCAGTAGCGTTTTTAGTTCTCCACTGGGAGATTGGAATTGAAATTGGTAGAGAATGTCTCTGGGATTAAATAAAGTTTCATTGATGTAATAAAGCTCCTCGTAAACATTGGTATTGACGACATCGATGCTGTTAATTTTGATTAACTTATCACCACGAGCGACTCCGGCCATGCTGGCAACGGAGTTTTCATCCACATAACTGAGCACAAAGTTACGCGGCGCAGTGGCAGAGAGAAAAGACCAATTGAATCCGAATCCATACACCACTCTTTCGATAAAGCCAGACATATATTGTTCGTAGGTTTGGCTAAAATGGAAACGATCTTTTGCAAGATTATTGTCCAAGGTGGCTGGCGTTTTTAGGCTACTAAAATAACTCAGAGTGGAAGGATAACTATTGGGGTCTGTATCGTTGATTTCATCGTACCAAAGATATTCCTCATGCTGGATTGATCTCAGATACAGTTTTTCATGTAACGACGAGCCCAACATATCCGGATAATTTTGGTTAGTGAAAGGGTCTATGCCTTCTCTTGGCGTAGCACAATAATTCTTATATAAATCCGATGGGAAAAAGACGCCTTCATTCCATACTTTTGGGTTGGAAGACGTGTCGCTTACTGCATTGTCTATGTTGAAGATGAGTTCTTGTAACGCTTCAATATTCTCAATTGTGTTTTGCTCAAATAAGCGCTCTTTATATTTTTCAATGTTACCTTCTATATATTGAAAATCAATTAAGTCGGCAAAGGTATCAGACGTAATGTCTGAAAATTCACTGTTATTAATGGCCTCATTTATGCTGCTCAATGCATTGTTATGCGCTGACCAAGCTTGATTGATATTATCGATCACCGCTTGGACCTGTGTCAGCAGCTCTAAGTTTTCCAGTTGTGCAATGGCATCTAAGTAGTCAGTGAAATGCTCACTGATGATGCCGTTTAACTTTAATGGTTTGATGGTGTCTTCAGTGATGCTTGAGAAATGGTTGTTTGACCAAGCGTCTAGTAACACTTGCCATGTTTGAAGGAAAAGCGTTTTTTCTGAGTCAATGTTGTCGATAATGTGTTGAAGCTCCTCAACATTATTTATTAACGTGATGTTGCTGATGGCTTCTAAGTAATCAGTGAAATTTTCTTCTTTAAAATTTAACGTATCTATGTCGTACAGCGTTTGAATATTTAACTCTTCAATGTCTTTATTGATAACTGCCCGTTCAATCACATCCCACGCTGTGGCATGCCGTAATCTTTTGGCATCAATGTCATCAATGATCTGTTGAAGTTGCTCTAAATCATCGATTTCATGCAGCATTGATAATTGCATGAGGTAATCATCGAGGTGTTGGACATTTAACGATTCTAACCCAGGTAAGGTCAGGATGAGTTGTGTTAGAGACTCTTTGTTTTTATTTTTTTGCGCGGTTTGGAATAACGTCCAAGGGGTGGGCAGTTCGGTGCCTTGCCATTGATGCCATTGGTTGATTGCTTCGAATGTATCAATATTGTCCGTTGGCACCAGCGTGAAATGGGCGGGGTCAACAACGTTACTGGAGTATGCGGGGCGTGCTTGTTGCTCAAGGTGTATTTTTCCGTTCACATAGCCGTTAATATCCCACAATAAATCGGCAAATTTTTCACAATTGCTTTCGTTTTGACATTGCTCGGTACGATAAGTCACTCGCCCATTATCGCTGAACTCTTGTATTTCTGTAATGTCGAAGGTCACTCGTTCACGATTTCTCACCCAATTCGCTAAGTACTTTGTGGCAATATTCTTTGTGCTAACCGTTTCAGCGCTGCTATCGACAAACCAGAGGATGGCCTCGCCTGTTTGATTCATACTAAGAAAACTTTGTTGCTGCTCATTGCTGTAGCTAAGAACGACATAGTCTCCGCTAAGATCGCCTTGGGCATTGTTATCAATGTTTTCTAACAGTCGGCCGCTAGCAGGATAAATACGATCATTCGATTTAAACAAATAATCTACACGTTCACTTAAAAAGTTTAAAAAATGCAGTTCAATATTATCTCTAATGAATAATGTTTGATTCTCATCATTCCAGTTAACTGTTTTTTCTCCAAGTTGAAATGCCTCTTTTTCCTCATTGAAGGTCAAAGCGAACATTTCGCTGCAATCTGCTTGTTGATGATGACACGGTGGCTGTATTAGGGTCAGTTTGTGTCGCTGGGTAAGACGTTGGGTTACGTACGATTTCTTCTTGTATGAGGTTTTATCAGCGGTATATAAGCGCTGCTGACTAGTCAATGGAACGGCATTGCCTAACTCGTCTGAACAATTCACGGTGACATTGACCAAAGCGTTATTTTTTTTAGCGTAGACCTGGCGAATGATTATCTCGTCACAAAAATGAATGTTAGCGCCCCCCTTTTGACCGCTTAGCGTACCACTTAAATTTTCAAGACTAAAACCCAAGTCACTTACTGCTTTGATAACCACTTTGTCAGCATGGTTCGATACCTCGACTTCATCGACCATCACGGTGCTCGACGATAAGGTGGCATTGTTGTCCTTGCGGTTGACAACGAAACCGGCAACAAGATTGTTAATCGGGATAAAATAATTTTCACCAACCGGTAGTTTGAATTTGCTAGAAATCACCTCTTTATCTGCAAGCATTTGTTTTTTAGCATTGGAAAACTGAGATGTATTAATTACGTTGTATAAAAATGCTTCTCTTTTGTCTTTTTTTGTAACCAATTCTAATGTATCTGAGACACTGCTTGGTAGCGTTGTCTGGGGCGTTTTAATGGGCTCATCAATGATGACTTTTATGATAGTGGCGACCTCAAGTAACGTATTTTCGTCAATTTTCTCTGCTTGTTCGATATAATTTTCGTAGGACGAGAACGTTTCTCCGTTGTTGACTTCCTTAGCTAAGGCATATTCAGCCGTAGTGAGGTTAGTCACGTTGTACTTTAATTCTTCTTGTGGGTTATTCTTTTTTGACTCACGCAAACCCCCAATCATCCGGACAAGTTTAGCATTGGATTGGTTTTGTTTGCCGAGAGCTTCGATATAAATAAGGGAAGATTCATCGTCATCTAAAATAATGTCGGTTTGATAGCGACCATCGATATCGGCTATCACCTGAACTTTTCTGTCTGAATTTAGGATGTTAAACGTTATATCGGCCTCAGATATTGGCGAGTCAGTAATGATTCCATTCAGTGAAAAAACTTCGGTGATGGGTTCGATTTGAACATCTGAGATGGTTTCAATCACAGAGCCCTCATTCATTCCATGAGCATAAATAGAAAACGTACCGCCATTCATGTCCGTACTGGGTAACGTGATCATTAAAGAATTGGAATTACTGCTTTGACTAACAACAATATCCTGATGTGAAAAGTTCCATTGAATGGCGTTCAAATCGAAGCTGCTATCAACAGACACTTCTATTGTACTTTTCTCATTTGCTCGATCTTGATGAGTCAATTTGATGTATGAAGAAGAAGACGCAGTGTTATTTTCATCGCCGGAATCATTACAAGCGATCAAAGTTAAAACTAAAGTCAAGTTAATGGCATATCTAGTGATTTCCGAAATTGCAGTCATTATAAAGCCCATCTTGTTGACCAATAACATTGACGTTGTTTTATTAACTGATTAATCTTCATACAAATAAATATTAGTAGTTTGGCAATATTTTTCCAATTGTCAGTCCCGCCATGGCTTTGTGCAGGTGAATTCGGGCATAATTTCAATTGAAAGCGAAGATATCTAGAGTTGTGTGAATATTAAACGCTTTGAGTGTTGGGCGTACCTAGCTCTGTAAGTTTGTTCAGCGCCTTAATCATTGTCTTAGTCTAGAAAACCTGAACGTTTGAATTGCTTAGGCTTAGCTGTCCACCTAGCACCTGTTTCATCTAATGCATTACTGACTCTGATAGTAAGGGCTTATTGTTGACCTTTCGGGGCTGTGTGTTTTTTAGCCAGCAGAGGAATTAATAGACGTGAAGTCTTTTGGGAGCAGGATTTCACACCTTATCGAGCAAGTTTGAAAGCTCTTGGGTGAATTTGGTTCAAATTTACTAAGTTTAACTTCGCCTAATCTCAACAACAGAGTATGTATGCCAGTGCTTCATCTTCTCTAAAGCTTTTTGATAATACTGACGCCAAACCTCTGGATGATCATCCATTGCATACCTTCAGTAGTTCGATCAGGTTTTGAACCTCAACAATAGATAAATTTGTATCTGTGATGGCACCTTCTGTGTTGAGCCAAACAGCCTGTAGGCCAGCTTCAAGCGCTGGGTAGATATCTTTTTCTAGGGTATCGCCAATCATGGTGATCTCTTGTGGCTTTATCCCGAGTTGCGAGATGATCGCAGGATAGAAGCCCTGTTCGTATTTAGATAAGCCAATACTCGCCTTACAGAAGTAACCATCAATGTATTGTGACAGGCCAACTCGCTCAAACGCGCGGATGATGTCAGTTTTGCTTGAATCAGCCGCATTAGTGGCAATGTAGATGTTGTGATGCTTGGACAACTCAGCGAGTAAAGCTTGTGCTCCACTCACTTCTTGTACGATTTCCCAGTCACACATTTTCCCTTGTGCGTCTGGGAAGTCGGTCATTAAGGTGTTGCCCCAATCAAATAAGACGGTTTTGGTCAGCTTGGTTGCAACCGTTGATTTTGTACCTCTGTTCATCATGCCTCCTGCATCGATGATGTTACGAATGTTTTGCGGTACTTATAAGAATTTCTCGATGAGTATCTCGTCAAAGTACTGCTCACCAATTTTGGCGTGTTTCTTTGCAATTCCGACAGTTTCAAAGCCTTGTTTAAGATAAACCGCCAATGCTCGATCATTGTCCGCTATAACATAAGCAAAAAGCTTTTCGTAGCCTTTGGCTTTTGCGACTTCGAATGTGTGATCAAATAGTTGTTTTGCTACTCCTAGTCCACGGCTGTTTGCATCAACATACGTCCCAATAATACCAACATGATCAAAGGCTTTCGTATAAGAGGCAAACGGCTCTACGTTTTGAAAACCAATTAATTGATTCGTCGTTTGATTAACAGCAACACTGAACACGCCACGTTCGGGAAACGACTCAATAAAACCTTTCTCTTCATCCAACGTAAACATCTGATCTAAGATGGTATAACGCCCTTCGATGATGATTGGGTTTAATACATCGATAATACCCTGAGCATCATCTACTGTAACTTGTCTTATTGTTAAGCTCATACTTTCTCTACCTTTTTTCCTTGGGCAGATTCTAGCTCGATATGCCATCCCTTTGATAGGACAGAATGTTATCGAAAGCGATATCAAAGTAGAGTTCGTAGCTATTTTGTTCAACGTAGCCTAAATGCGGCGTTGCTGTCACGTTTGGTAGAGACAACAGCGGTTCGTTATTCGGCGTCGCAGGTTCAATATCAAACACATCAATTGCTGCTCGTTTACTTGGTACTTTGGTGAGTTCATCAAATAACGCATTAGGCTCGACTAACTCCGCACGGCTGATATTCACGAATAGCGAGTCAGGTTTCATTACGCTGAGGTCATTAGCAGTAACACAGCCTTTAGTGACATCGTTTAAACGAAGGTGTAATGAGAGTACGTCCACACTTTCGAAAAATGCCTGCTTGGTTACTGCCGCTTCGAATCCATCGGCTTGTGCTTGCTCTCGCGAGTTCTGGCTACCCCACACCGTTACATCCATCCCGAACGCTTTAGCGTATTGCGCGATGCAGCGCCCGATTTTTCCATAACCCCAAATACCAAGCTTTAGCCCCCTAAGCGTTCTGCCTAAACCGAGTACACCTGAACTTTGCCATCGGTTCTGTCTGAGGTTTGAAACGTAAGTAGGAATGTGACGAGATGCCGCCATAATCAATGCCCAACAGAGCTCAGAGGGCGCGACAGGTGAACCTCGTCCTTCTAACACTTTCACACCGAAACGTTCACACAGCTGTGGATCGATGTGATTACTGACTTTTCCGGTTTGACTTATCACTTTTAGGTTTGGTAGTTCAGATAGCAGCGACTCAGTGATTTCAGTACGCTCGCGGATGAGTACAAGCGCCTCAAAGTCGTAAAGCTTCAACACTAGTTCATTTTCTGGATAAGTCTCGGTGAATACGGTAACGTCATGATCTTGCAACTTTCGGTAACACTCGAGACTTTTTACTGTATTTTGGTAATCATCCAGTATCGCAATTTTCACTACACACTCCTTGTTCTATTGCTTTGCTATTTTTGAGCGTTCAGTGCCACGGGTTAAGATTCATTTAACTTGTGGCACTCTGTACAGATAAGGTCAATTATTGATGGACGACTTTGAAACGCTCGAGCACCAACATCATGTCTTCACTTGGTGTGATCTTTAAGTCTTCGCATTCACGAGAGAAAAAGTTCCAGTGCGCTTCTCGCCACCATGCCAACGTTTTATCACCCTCGCCTTCAGCGGCAGCAAACTCAGCCGTCACCTGGTTATATGGGCACAATGACACCGATGTAAGTTCAACAATACAGACAGGATTACCGTTCCAATCAGTGACCACCTGTAAATGTCCAACAACGGGCATGGTTTCGCCTTCATGGCTGTACCAATATTCCATGCTGCACGAGGCTTGTTTTTCACCTTTCAGTATCAGCTGCGCGCATAGATTGGCGTTGTACTCATCCGCGCAGTAATAGTCGGCACTGAATGAGGTGTATTGTTTGGCAACATCAACCGGCAGTGAATTGAGATAACTATCTAGATAGACTTTGCTTCTTTTTTCCATAATGGGTCCATTTTCAATATTTATTTCAGCCAGAAGCACTATATTGAGCACCTGACTGCATTGCGCGTAACCTATCAAGGAGTGTAAACGGTGTAAACCAAGTAACGATTAAAGTGTGTCCTCAGAGAGTAGATTTAATGCAGGACTGTTAGATCAAAAAAAGAGCTAAAAACACCTTCAGGCAATGCTTTTAACTCTTTGTATTTTATTGTGGATTAACCAATTAACGGTTTAAGAAGTTTACCGCTTTATCTGGGAAGTCGGTAAACACACCGTCGACTTTCACTTGGTTATAAAACACGTCCAACATACCATCGAAGTTATCGACATAACCTGGAATTCGGTCTGGATCAGCGCGGAATGTATATGGGTGAACATCTAAGCCAGCGTCTTTCGCTGATTTCATCAATGGCTTGATGATGATTTTGTCTTTGGTTGATGCATCGTCCACCAACATAGGTTTCCAAGGACCAATACCGTCAGCATAAGTCGCCACTTTTGCCATACCGCCCTTCTCGAACATCCAATCATAACTATAAGGCGTCGCTACATCGCCTTTGTAAGTCATTGTTTCATTCCAGTCCGTGTAAGCCATCAGCTGAACCAGCTTGAGGTCCATTTCCATCGCAGGCATGAGTTCGTCGTTTATACGTTTTAGTTCGTTCGCATCGAAACACTGTAGGTAGACCTTATCATCTTTAGATAGGTAACCATATTGATGCAAGGTAGCCAGTACTGCTTTAGAAATGTCTTTGCCTTCATGACGGTGGAACCAAGGTGCTTTGATTTCTGGGTAAATACCAACGTCATAACCAAGGGTCTTATTCAAGCCTTGGATCATTTCGATTTCTTCTGCAAACGTTGGTACTCGGAAATCAGACTGCCACATTGGGAAGCGTGTTGGATACCCTGCGACTTTGTTCCCTTGCTCATCAAGCTTAAAGCCCTCAGTCACTCTTAATGATTTGATCTCAGCGAGTGTAAAGTCTATCGCGTAGTAACGCCCATCTTCACGCGCACGGTCAGGAAAGCGCTCAGCAACATCGGTAACGCGATCTAGATAATGATCGTGAAGTACGACGAGTTGGTCGTCTTTGGTCATAACAACATCTTGTTCGATGTAATCCGGCTTCATTGCATACGCAAGAGCCTTAGCAGGCAGAGTGTGCTCAGGTAAGTAGCCCGATGCGCCTCGGTGAGCAATAACCAAAGGATCGGCAAATGCGTTAGCCGATAAGCTTAGAGCCAATAGAGTCAGGGACAGTGACGTTGTTTTCATTGTTCTATTCCTTGATAAAATAGAGGCAGGTTATCCCTGCCTCGTTTAATTATTAGTATGATGCTGTTGAGTTAAAGAATGATTAAGCTATTGCCTCTTGCTCACGGCTTTTCTCTTTATGATGCTTACGCTCACCGATAAACGCGTACAGCAGACAGATGATTGAAGCAACACAAGCACCAACCAAGATAGTGAAACCACCATCCCATCCGTAATGGTCAACCATGAAGCCTAGCACCGCGTTTGCTGCAACTGCGCCACCTAAGTAACCGAATAGACCTGTTAAACCTGCGGCTGTACCTGCAGCTTTCTTAGGTGCAAGTTCAAGTGCGTACAGACCAATTAGCATTACCGGACCGTAGATTAGGAAACCAATCGCAATCAGTGCCACCATATCAATGGTTGGGTTACCTGCCGGGTTAAACCAGTAAACTAGTACCGCGATTGTCACCAGTACCATGAACAAGATACCTGCTGGAGCACGGCGACCTTTGAATAGCTTATCTGAGATCCAACCACACAATAGCGTGCCAGGAATACCAGCCCACTCGTACAAGAAGTAAGCCCAAGAAGATTTATCTACAGAGAAGTCTTTCGCTTCTTTTAGGTAAACAGGAGCCCAGTCCAGTACACCATATCGGATTAGGTAAACGAACGCGTTTGCAATCGCGATAGACCACAGCAATTTGTTATTAAATACGTACTTAAAGAAGATCTCTTTCGCAGTCATCTCAGTTTCGTGAGATTTGTCGTAATCATCTGGGTAATCGTTTTTGTGCTCTTCAATTGGCGGTAGACCACAAGATTGAGGGGTATCTCTTACTGTGAACCAAATGAAAATAGCAACGAGAGTGGCAAAAAATGCAGGAACATAAAAAGCGGTTCGCCAATCGTCGTTAAAAGCCCACAGACCCAGCAAGAACATTGGACCAATCAATCCACCACCCACGTTGTGAGCAACGTTCCAAACTGAAACGATCTCGCCACGCTCTTTACGTGACCACCAGTGCACCATGGTTCGTCCACACGCTGGCCAGCCCATACCTTGGAACCAACCGTTCAAGAAAAGAAGAATAAACATTGCTGTGATGCTGCCGGTTGCCCAAGGCATGAAACCAAAGCAGAACATAACCAGTGCCGACATTAACAAGCCACCACTGAGGAAATAACGAGGGTTCGAACGGTCAGAAACGCTACCCATTAAGAATTTAGATAAACCGTAAGCAATAGATACGGCTGCTAATGCCACCCCTAGCTCACCACGGCTGAAACCCTGTTCAATTAAGTAAGGCATTGCCAAACTAAAGTTTTTACGGACTAGGTAGTAACCCGCATAGCCAACAAAAATACCGATGAACAGTTGCCATCGTAATCGTGTGTAAGTGCTATCGATCTTATCTGATGACAAGCGATCGATATGCGCCATAGGTTTGAATATTCCAAACATAGGAACCTCGTAGTATTGGGCATAAGAAAAATAAAATGTTCGAACGAAAAAGTTAATGCTCATTCGAAAACAGGTGGGATTGTATGTGCTTCAAGAATAATTTCTGTGACGCGTATAGCTATTAACAATAAATTTGTTTAAATACAGCAAATTACTTTAATTTAATTAGGTCATGCTTCATATTTTTGAACGTTCGTTTACTATTTAATCAATTAAAAATCGATCAAACACTAGCCAAGGATGAGCAATCGAGCATTAAGCGAGCACAGTACGTCGTATTATTGCCCTAGCCGTATGTTGAATACTGCGTTTTATGATAGCGACAAGACAACTTTCTATTTCTCGAAAGCATATTTAGGACGGTACAAAGACAAAAAGGGCCTAGATTTCTCTAGCCCCTTCTGTAAACAGTATTCCGCAGCTGATTTCAGCTACAACAATCTATTATTCTTCGATGTAGTAAGCTTCTACAGTGCCTTTAAGAGTAATAAGCATTGGCTGACCGAAACGATCAAGTGCTTTAGGAGAAGGAATCTTCACCCAACCTTCGCTGATGCAGTATTCTTCAACATCAGTGCGCTCTTTACCATTTAGACGGATACCGATTGGGTATTCGAAACACTCAGCCACGTGGTGTGGGCTGCGTGGGTTGCCTGCAAGATGATCTGGTAAAGCTGGTCTTGAATTAGTATCGCTCATGTTCATTACCTGTATGTAAGTAAATAAAAAAGTGCGTCATTCTAGTCAATATAGGCTTTGTGCTCAACAACTGCTGTAATAAATCGTATTGATAGCTTTAATCAGCGCCTAGTTGTTTGATTTAACGACAAACTAGGCACTATTCACATACTTAAAATTATTCTTTTACTAGAGTTAGCTCCTCGGTTTCAAGAAGCGCTTCTACAATCTCTCGAGAACGAACAGCCAACACTGAAAGCAACGTATCACTCAGACCATGTGAAGACTCACAGCACCCCTGTAGGAAAATCTTAACCCCGCAGTTTGACTTCATATCTAATTGGTATGAACGCCCTACCGATTTACTATCAATCAAGGGTTCAATGGAGCTGAGCATTTGGTTGAACTCATCGTATCGATAACCAGTAGCAAGAATGATCGCGTCGTATTCATTCCATGCCTGCACCTTGTTGATTGTGTCACTCAAGCGCAACGCCACTTTGTCGTCTTTCACTGCTACTTCTTGAATGTCGTGGCAACGTAGATGTTGATGTTTACCTTCACCTGTTACTTTCTGTAAATAAAGAAGCTCATAAATTGCATTGAGTTCTTCTGTATCCACAACGGAATAGTTAGTTGAGCTAAAGCGGGAAAGAATATGGTCACGTTGTTCTTGCGTGCTTTCATACATGTGGTCTGTAAATTCAGGGTCAAACACCTCGTTTACAAACGGGCTATCATCGGCTGGGTGCAATGCAAAGCGGCGGTTAATCATGTGAACTTCACCGCCGGAGTATCGGTTCGTCAGATCAACAAATATTTCAGCAGCACTCTGCCCTGCGCCCACAATTGCGATCTTAGGCTTCGATTCTGACTTAAAGGTTTCACGCCACACCTTATACTTCGAAGAGTGAATAATATTTTCGTTATCATGACCTTCAAACTGTTTCGGAAGCTTTGGCATGCCGCCCATACCAACAATGAGGTTCTTTGCAATTCGAACCGTTTGATTGCCGTGAATGTCAGTAGACGTGACCTTCACTTTAGAAGTATGACCATCTTCTTCCATTGCCTCAATATTAATGACTCGTTGGCCGTAACTTACTCGATCTGAGAATTGATTTGCGACCCACGTCAGATAGTCATTAAACTCGAGACGGGAGGGATTCATACTACCTAGGTTAATGAAAGCGTTAAGCCTGTCTTTGGTGTGCAAATAGTTAACGAATGAATAAGGGCTCGTTGGGTTGCGCAATGTCACCAGGTCCTTCAAGCACGATATTTGCATTCTTGTACCATCAAGCAACATGCCGCCGTGCCATTCAAAGTGAGATTTTTGCTCCAAGAAGCAATAACTTAAACCATTATCTTTAGCCAGCTCTTCCAGTGTAATAGCTATCGATAAATTTGCAGGACCAAAGCCTACTCCTAGAACATCATATTCCTTAATTTGTCTTGTCATACATAACCTTATGAAAATTTTTGGGAACGAAGCCCCCTATTCCGACTCCATTCTTCAGCACTGACTATTTAACGGCTAAAACTCGTTGCTGAAGAAGGTGTCTTTCAACTGACACATCAAAGCCGCACGCTTATGCGGAAACTCAAATTCTTTAACTTTTGCAAAACCGTATTTTTGTAGGTACCCGATCATCTTGTCGTTATCGGCTCGTGGCTCACTAACAATCTTTTCAGTTCGGGGGTCGGATAAGTAAATGAAATGACAAACAGAGGGTAACCAAGCCGCAACTTTATGAGCGCCACGGTGAGACTCTTCCCCTACCAGCATGTGGATTCCACGGTCATAATCACCTGCAGCGTAATACGGGGCGATTCGATCTTCTTTGGTCCAGTACACTTCGATGTAGGCGAAAGGCTGATTGTCTAAACAAACAATAAGAAGCTGATTCTTATTGTTTTTTACCGACTCTTCTAAGTACAGTCTGTGCTCTTCCAGTGAACCCGTTTGCTCCCAGAAATTCGCTACACGTTGGCTGTTTTGCCACTTATTGAAGAAGGTTAAGTGCTTGTCGACATCCAAGCCCTCTAGAGTGAGAACGGCGTTAAGTTCAGGAATATAACGACGATATAATTCACCCAATAAGGGCTTTGGCCTCGCGGGATGATAACCTGCCGCATCGAGAACTTGCTTATGGGGGTAAAGCGTCCGGTGTCGATTCTTAAGCCAAAGTTCAGGAACTTGCATAATGGCTTCACGCCAAAGCACCTTTAAGCCCTCAGCAGTTTCAAAGCACAAAGAATCCAATACTTCACTTCTAAACAGCCCAAGTTCAATCGTTCGAATTTCGGGGTTAGCAGAGAATAGAAGTGCAAAAGCAGAAAGTTGCTCCGTGTTTAACGCGGTCATTTGAGTTAAACGCCAGAACTGGTTTGTTTCCCGCACAACTTCAACCACACCAGAACTAACTTCAACGCAGTAACTGTCTTGTGCCTCTCTTAACGAAACACCCTGTCCATCGGACAGAGTGTTCAGAGGCTGGCTCTTACCAGTCATAGGTTACGCTCGCAATCACGTTACGGCGATCGCCGTAGTAACAGGTACCAAATTTCGTATCACTACAAGTTGCGATATAGTCTTTGTCAGCCAAATTCTTCGCTGCAACTTGGAACTTGTAATCTTCGATTCGGTAACTCAGTGTTGCGTCAAACAATGTGTAAGAAGGAACGACGTTAGTTTCTGTATTATCGGCATACGAATCACCAACGTAACGTGCACCCGCACCAACGGTTAGTCCATCTAGGGGACCACTCAGGAAACGATAGTTTGCCCAAGCCGAAGCCAGTTGATCAGCAATTTGTGACGGCGTGTTCCCCACATAACTGCTGTTAGCATCTTCAGTAATTTCAGAATCAATGAACGACACATTACCAATCAAAGTCAATGCTTCGGTTACGTTTGCCACCGCTTCCAGTTCAATGCCACGGTTACGAACTTCACCGATTTGAGTGAGTTGACCGGCAACTTCACGCGCTAAGTTTTCTTTCGCCACTTCGAATGCGGCAATGTTGAAGTAACCATCGAAGCTACGCGGTTGGTATTTCAAACCCACCTCGTACTGCTCGCCACGTTCCGGCTTAGCGGAATTCCCATTTTGGTCTAATTGAATAATTGGATTAAACGACTGTGCATAGCTCGCGTATGGTGTAAAACCACTATCCATCAAGTAAGCAACACCAAAGTTAGTTGTCCATTCTTCGTTATCAACCTTAGTCTTAGTTCCTGTTGTTGTGTTATGTGTCTTATTTTCAGAGTCATCATAACGAACACCAATCTGAACAGCCCACTTGCCCGCAATCATCATTTGGTTCTGTAAATACAAACCTAACTGATGATTTTTAGTTTTCGTGGTTTCACGACTTGATTCTGTATAGATCTGGTTTTTAGTTGGGTCGAACAGCGAAATGTTTGTACCGTAGCTTGGATTGAATATATTGAACAATGGGCTGCCGCCAGACAGAACAACAGGATCCCCTGTTAAACTGTTTAGGGGGTAGTCTTTACTGTCGATATTAATGGTTTGATAGTCAATACCAGCTAAAAGAGTATGATCTACAGCACCGGTAGTGAACTTATGAACTACACGATTATCAATGTTAAATGCGTCAGATGTACCCTCTTCTGTCGTTGCACCACGAACAACTGAAGTATTAGTTGGGTCTAACGGGCCATAGCCCAAATCTTTCGCATAGCCAATCGTGTACATTTGACGAAGGTTGATGTCCATCTTGCTGTAACGTGTGTTCTGCATGAAGTAGGTACTGTCATTAAAATGATGTTCAAATTCATAGCCTACTGACAGTTGTTCGCGCTCGAACGTTTCCCAATCTGAATTACCTACCGAAGTGCTATCACTGATTTTCCCGTTTGGATTCGACGTTAACGTCCCTTCCATTGGCAAGAATTGTAGGTACGGATCAGAATCATCTTTCTGATAGCTCGTTAGTAATGTAATTTTTGTGTCGTCTGTGAACTTGTAAGCCAGAGAAGGAGCGATAAAAATGCGTTCAGCTTCGACACCATCGACACGACTACCATTTTTACGACCAAGAGCTTGCAGGCGAAACGCCATTTTGTCATTAACTTCGGTGTTTACATCTAAACTGATTTGCTTGCGATCGTCAGTACCGTATTCAATAGCAAACTGACCAGAACCACCATCAAACTGCGGACGTTTGCTCACTACGTTGATCACGCCACCTGGTGGAGTTTGGCCGTACAATGCAGAACCTGGACCACGTAAGATTTCTACTCGCTCCAGTCCAAACGGGTCGATCTGCCAGCTGTAAAAGCCCGATGAGTACAAACGCGTTCCATCTTGATACAAGCCGCTATTTGCTTGCTTAAAACCACGGATAACAAACCAGTCTTGCTTGTTATCTTCACCAAAATAGTTTGCTTGAATGCTTGGCGTGTACTGCAGTGCATCGGCGATACTGATCGACGCTCTATCGTCCATTTGTTCGCGAGTCACGATCGAAATAGCGCGTGGTGTCTCACCTATCGCAACGTCTGTTTTTGTTGCTGTTCGACTGCTTAACCCTACGTAACTAAAATCTGGACCTACTGAGCTATCTTCGAGTTGCTGCCCAATAACAACAACGGTTTCATCTTCGTTGGCCTGGACCATTCCTGACGATATAACTAAAGCGACCGCAAGAGCTGTTGGGGTGCGCATAAAGTGCCGATTCATATATTTCTCCTTCAATACGGCTATGAACCAATTGTAATGAAAACACAAAAAACAACGATAATAGTTATCATTGCGATTAATAATTTAACGGAGTGTACCACGTAATTTTCAAAATAAAACATCTCAGCAATAGTTATTCATAATATTATTCACAATACAAATGCCCGTATAAGTCATTGATTACTGTATTATTCTGCACGATCCCTAAATGATCGGTGTCTACAACGGCGGAAAATTGGAGGTCGTTGTGCTTAATCAACTCTTTTGATAACAGCTCTGAGCGCCCATTTGGCTGCCCTGCCCACCAACAATGCAACTGGGTTTTTATGTTTGGTAATTGATACCCACGACACAGTGCACGCATGTGTTGTTCAACAGCCCAGCTATAGAGCATTTGTTTCGCGTTATCTGCCATGTATCTATCGAACTGATTTTCCGATAACCATGTATTAAACACTTCTGGCCATCTTGATGGCACCACGGAATCAAGCAACTGCACACACCGTTTTCCTTGGTCTTTCGTAATGGAGCCTAATAGCAATGTAATATGTTCTATAAGCTTGGTTTTCGAGGTTGGTGAGTCCCACTGATCTTCAGCGATTTCGGTACCTGGCACATAACAATCAAGTAAACCAACGAACGCAATATCATCGTCATTTTTCTCTAGACGACTTACGATTTCTTGGGCAAGAGCCCCGCCTAACGACCAACCTACTAGCCGATATGGTCCACATGGCTGCATCTGCTTGATTGTTTGATAATAGGTTTCCGCCATATCAGCAAACGACGTATCAAAAACATCATCTGAAATGAAGCTCTTCGACTTGATTCCAAACACGCTTCTTTCACCCTCAAGAGCCTGTGCAAGCCTTTGGTAACCAGTCACGCGCCCTGTTACAGGGTGGATGCAGAAAACAGGTTCATTCTCGTCAGCAGTAGTGTTGAGTTTTTCAATCAGTCGCAGGTTAGGTGAGCATTCATTGGTTTGTACGGTTTGCGCTTGCTCATTCATTGCCGCGATAAGAGCCTTTAAACTCGCAATATATCGAGTTGCGATCTTCTCAATGTCAGCCAAAGAATAATGCGTCGTTGCGAACTCCCATGACAAACTCAGTTTGCCAGATACAACTTGTGCGTTTACTACAAGCGGTGTCAGCATCTGATTTACCCCAGATTGAGGCAAGCTCCCATCTTCAATAGGTGCACACCAGTGTACGAAGCCATCGCTTGTATATTGGCCAAGATAATTAAAGGTCGCGCTTGCACGATATATATCATTTGTATTTTTGTTTAGATACCTCAAGCCATATCCGATACCACCGTCTTTTTTAACGTTTTCTAGATACTCCCGAGTTTGGTTAAGCACACCGAGAATATCAGGCTGAAAATGCCCAATCATCGGATACAAACTCGTTGTCCACCCTACCATTCGTGAAAGGTCGACGTTCGAAAATACAGAAGATTCACGGCCATGCCCCTCTAAATAAAGAGGTACATCTGTTTGATCTTCACTCGCTAGTGCTAACACTAGTGCAGTAATCAACACGCTCTGTGTATCTCCATGACTGGTATTTGAAACACGTAACAACGTTTGGCTGAGTTCGCTTGAAAGTTCGATTTTATAGGCCTGTTTGTCTTGATAAAGCGCCGGAGCGATGTCTGGTCCGTTTTCGAGTAAATTAGACGAGTTTTCTGCCAGTTCATGCCAAGCGTATTGCATCAACTTACCTTGCTCGCTTGATGACCACTGCTCAATCGACTGAACAGTTTCATCCATTGCACTCGAATTTGGCACCAGTTCGATAACTTGCCCTGCAACTTGCTGTTGATACGCTTTCCAGAGGTCATCTAATAGAATTCGCCAGGACACACCATCCACAGCTAAGTGATGAATCGCGATCATCAACCGATTCGGTGATTCCGAAAGTTCTGCATAACCGGCTTGAATTAGCCTGCCAGAAGCAATATCCATACTTTGCTGTATCTCTTGCGCAAACGCTGAAAACGCTTCTTCAGAATCCACCGAGGTGCGCCATAGGTACTCACGTTCCTGATAAGGCTGATACTGTTGTTTCCAATGACCTTGCTGTTGATTGAACGCCAATCTCAAGCTTGGGTGCTGTTTTACCAAGGCTTGAATCGCTAACTCCAAATAGTCCGTATTCATGTCTTGTTTAAGCTCGACACAAATATGCTGGTTCCAATGATCGGGCTCAGGAAACGCTTGAGCAAAGAAGTGAGCTTGTATTGGCATTAACCCAAACGCTTCTTCGGTTAACACGCGTTCTTTCGCGGCTTTATGAATATCCAACGCTTCGGCTAGGTCGGTTAGCGTTTTTGCTTCAAATACTTGTTGTGGGGTTAGGTTGTATCCTGCAACGCGTACTTTGCTCACCATTTGTAAACAAAGAATCGAATCACCACCCAATGCAAAGAAATTATCCGAGCAGCTCACTTGAGCTGTGCCTAAGAGCTGTTGCCATATATCCACAAGTAACATTTCTTGCTCGTTTTTTGGTAACACAAGTGTCGCGACAGAATGGGCTTTTCTATCCATAGCTGGAAGTGACGCTCTGTCGACTTTTCCGGCAGGGGTTAATGGCAGCTTATCCAAGACCATCAATTGGCTTGGTACCATGTAATCAGGTAATTCTCTTGAAAGCGCTTCGAGAATATTATCAAGTTCAAAACGCTCAGGTTCACTACTCTGTAAGTAACCAAACAACTGTTTTTGCTGGCCGAACTCTTTGACGACGACCACACAGTGTTCGACTTTAGAGATAGATTGCAGACGACTTTCAATTTCACCCAACTCGACGCGGAATCCTCGGATCTTAACTTGTTGGTCTACACGGCCGATATATTCCATCACACCATCGTTATTCCAACGAACCAGATCCCCAGTGCGATACATTCGTTCGCCCATTGATTCGTTACTGCCATTACCTGCAATAATAAAAGGATCGGGTATGAATCGCTCCGAAGTTAGGTCAGGCTGTTCCAAGTAACCGCGGGCAAGGCCCACTTCTCCACCAATGTACAACTCCCCAACTTTCCCAACCCCCACTTTGTTGAGCTGCGCATCTAAAACGTATAAACGACGTTCACCAACAGGTTGTCCAATCGGCGCATAAGCACTGTTTAACTTGTCCTGCGGATACGCGCGCCAAATCATGGGAGTGATCACTGTTTCTGTTGGACCATAGCCATTGACAATACGAGGAGGTTTTACGATCTGTTGCAAACGCTGATAGGTTTCCGCAGTGAAGGCTTCGCCGCCAAGTGTCCAAGAACGAACGTTGAGTGACGGCTTTTTGTATTCAATCCAATCAAGTAATGGCCCGACATAGCTAGGAGGGAAACAGGCAATGGTAATATTGTCATCACACAGCACTTCGCAGGTTTTCTCGACACTCCACAACTCTTGATCTCGAATGACAAGCTTACTACCAAACGCTAACGGTACAGTCCAACGCTCAACGGCACCATCAAAGCTAATTGAAGCGAAGTGAAGCTCAATATCCTCTGGCGTCATGCCGTACTGCTGACCAATGGTTTGAACGTGCATCGACAAACCTATGTGATTGATTGCCACGCCTTTGGGCTTACCAGTAGAGCCTGACGTATAAATGATGTATGCCAGTTGTTCCGGAAGTAGCTTCGGCTCTAATTCTGCTTGTTCACATTCTCGCGTGTCTAAAGGTTGAGTTAAGTCTGACGGGCAATAAATGAAAGAGCTGACTTGAGGTAATAATGTGTCAAACTCAGATTGAATATTCTGCCAACGTGACTCTAGCCCTTGCTGGGTAACCACAAACCCAGCCTTAGAATCCTGAATCATGTATGCCAAACGCTCAATTGGGTAGTCAGGATCAAGCGGCAGAAATGCCCCACCGGCTTTCATTACCGCCACCATAGTGACAATCATTTCCACTCCTCTTTCAAAGAGCACACCGATAGCTTGATCGCGCTGCACGCCTTGAGCAATGATTTGGGACGCTAATAGAGATGACGCTGATTCCAATTGTTGATAACTCAACTCAAGGTCTTGATGCTTTAATGCGATGGCATTAGGCTGTACAAGTGCTTGTTCAGCAATTAATTCAACGATCGACTGGAACGCCCAGTCACCTTCTGGTTGCGAAAGCTTCTCTAACACTGAAGCATCGTGTGGTGTTAAATGACTAATTTGAGCTAGATTTTTGCCCGCCTTGATCTCTAAATCGCTGATCAAACTTTCAAGTACAGCATTCAGCTCAACCATCGTATCTGAATCAATTCGATCCTTCGAATAGGTCAACACCACACCTGTTTTTCGCTCAGTCTCACGCACATCCAATGCAATATCGAATAACGCAAATTGACCACTTTGTTCCTCTGCCGACAGAGTAAGTTGGTTGTCTAACTGAATGTCATCAGCTAATGAGTTTTGATGATTAAATAGCACTTGAAACAAGGGAGTTTGTCCAGCTTTTCGCTCAAGAACCTTTTTCTCACTGGTCTTTTGTTCATTCATCAGAGCATTGACTAGTTGATCAAACGGCAACAATTGATGCTCTTGCGCCTCAAGCACTTTGTGATGAGCCCCTTCAATAACATCAGATAACCGACTGCTAGGCGTTACGGATTGCTGAATCACCATGGTATTCACAAAGAATCCAATCAGATTAGAGACTTCATGACGTGTGCGATTCGCCATTGGTACACCAACAGAAATATCTGAGCGATGCGTCACCTTCGCTAATGCGGCCTGCCAAACACCCAACCAGAGGCTTGAAGTTGTCACCGACAATTGGCGTGCAATCTGTTTGAGTTTTTGAGACTGCGACTCGCTTAATTCATAGCTAATGGAATCAGCTATACGCCTTTGATTTGGGGTAACTTCACTATTCCAAGGGAACAGTAGGCTTGAATCCGTTTTCTCAAGTTCACGCCTCCAAAACTCAATGTGTTGTAGGCCTTTCCCCGCCTCCAACAAAGCACTTTGCCAATGAGAGTAATCATGATATTGAATAGGTAATTCAGGTAACTTGCCTTGTTGATAAAGGGCTATAAGCTCATTCAAGAATACACCTATAGACCAACCATCAGATACAATATGATGCATAACAAGTTGTAGCTTCCATGAACCCTCACCAAACTTTAAGCACTGCATTCGAATGGGCAAATCAGTCTCAAGTTCAAAGGCCTTGGCGATAAATTCTTGCTGTACCTCTTGTACTTGATCTTGGCTCCAGCTTTGAACATCGATACTGACCGGATACATCGCAGCAGCCTTATCAATAAACTGAATAACCTGCCCTGTTGCATTAGTAATAAAGCGCGTTCGTAACACATCATGGCGCTCCAACACTTGGTTAACGAATGCCGTTAAGCGTTCAATATCCAACTCTCCATTTACATGGAACGTACCGGACATATGATAGGCGCTGTTACCCTTGTCCAAGCAATAGATATCCCACAAGCGCTGTTGTGCCGGTGACAACTCCACTTGCTGTTCACTACCGACTGATACAATCGGTAGCTTTTCAAAATCTAAGCCTTTGTTACTAAGCAGCTCGATAAACTTTACTTGCTCTGGCTTGCCCAGTTGTAAAAAACGTTTTGCTAACGCATGTTTGTCTATTTTTCCTTGACTAGCGGCTTTAGGTTGGGTCGTCATTTTAGAGTGATTCTTTGTTTGTATATGACTCTTATCTTTTAAGTGGCTCATAGCAGCTCCAGTTCGTCCATCAATGCTGCCATTGCATCGAATTCGTCTTGTTCATTTTCGTTTAGTGTTTGATACTGCGCTTGCAAGCTGTCCGTTAGTGCTTGCAAACTATTGGCGTCGAAAAAGTCTTTAAGCGCGACTTCCAACCCAAGTTCTTGATGTGCCTTTGCGACCACGCGAGTCGCCAACAAAGAATGACCACCTAACGCAAAGAAGTTGTCATCCAAGCCCACTTGAGGGATCTCTAATACCTCTTCCCAATTAATGGCGAACCAACATTCCAATTCCGTTTCTGGCGCGCGGTACTCTATCGACTGCCACTCAGGTGCAGGCAGTGCCTTTCTATCTCGTTTCCCATTCGGAGAAAGTGGCATCTCACTAAGACCAATCAGTATTGATGGAACCATGTAATCGGGTAAATGTTCCGATAAATGCTGTTTCACCAACGTTTGTTTGTCTTCACTCCAACTCGCATCAACAGCGTAACCAACCAATTGATCACCAGTCTGATGTTTAAATGCAATAACCGCAGACTCTTCAACCCATTCAAGTTGATTGATTACATTCTCAATTTCTTCTAGCTCAATTCTTAAACCACGGATTTTCACTTGGTTGTCTAGGCGGCCCAAGTATTCCAATCGACCATCGGCAAGTTGAACCACCTGATCACCTGTGCGATACATTCGACTGCCAGGTTCTCCAAATGGATTCGGTACGAATCGGTCTGCGGTAAGATCGGGGCGAGCTAGATATTCACGCGCGAGTCCAATACCTGCTAAATACAGTTCACCTGGCACGCCCATAGGTACTGGGTTCCAGTTGTTATCAAGTACATGAAGCTGAGTATTGCTTATTGCATAACCTATAGGGATACGTTTGGCTACTGGCAGCTCACAAGGCCAATACGTTACATCGATGGCGGCTTCCGTTGGTCCATAAAGGTTATGCAGCTCGACACGTGCGTGGCTGAGAACTTGTTCAACAAGGTCGGCAGGCAATGCTTCTCCACTGCAGATGATGCGTTTGAGGGAAATACAATCTGAGATATTGGTTTCCACCGCGAATGCATTCAGCATCGACGGCACAAAGTGAAGTGTCGTCACCTGCTCTTTTTGAATCACTTCGGATAGCACATTTGGTTGACGATGAGATTCAGGCGGGGCAATCGCAAGACGTGCTCCTGTCATCAGTGGCCAGAAGAACTCCCACACAGAGACATCAAAACTGAAAGGTGTTTTCTGTAACACACAATCCGATTCATTCAGTGCATATTCTTGCTGCATCCAATTCAATCTGTTCTGTAATGCAGCTTGAGTATTCACCACACCTTTCGGTAAACCAGTAGAACCAGAAGTAAAGATCACATACAGAGCCTGTTCAGGTTGCCAATGTACCAGTGGAGGTAATGAAGATTGTTTCGATACATCTAGCTGAGTTAAGTCAACGTACTCGCAAGCATCGCTCTCAGGCCATAAGTGTACTGAGTTAGAATCAGTAAGCAGCAAATCAATGTTAGCCGACTGTAGAATGTATTGAAGGCGTTCCGCGGGATAGCTCGGATCCAATGGCACGTAAGCACCACCCGCACGCGTGATAGCATGCAGACCAATGACTAAATCAAACGAACGCTCAATTCCCAAGCCAACACGGGTTTCGGAGTTCACTCCTTTATCACGTAACCAGTTCGCTAGTTGATTAACACGCACATCAAACTCTTTATACGTTAGAGTTTGACCTTGCATCGATAGCGCTATCGCATTAGGCGTTTTCTTTACTTGAAGTTGCATTTCTTGTGACGGCGTCACGAAACCACCCCAATCAAGGGACGTGTCATTAAATGCTTGGTTTTGTTGCCCAGCCGTCTCGTCTATCAAATGGAGTTGGCTGATTAACGTATCGTTATTGGACGCAACTTTATCTAGAAGTAATAACCAATGATTAAGCAACGACTGCGCAAAGTCTTTTGTGAATACTGGAGACACATAACTGACAAAACCAAGCCACTTATTCTCGGACATCTGTTGAATGTCCATGCCTATCTCAAGTTGAGCGTTGACCACACCTGGATCAAACGGTTCAACATCAAGGCCCTGCCAATCAAAGAGCTCTGCTTCATCTAAGCGTTGGAAATTGAAACTGGTTTGGAATACAGGGTGGTATTGCAAGTTCCCAGTAATACCCAGTGATTCGACCAACATTTCAAATGGGAAGTCTTGCCTGTCCAAAGCTTGCTCAGTGAAAGATTTCACCTGATGCAGTAACTCAGCGAAGGATTGCTCACCATTAAATTGAGCCGGAATCACCAAGCTATTAATGAAACACCCTTGCATTGCCTGTGTTTTAGGTTGTGTTCGCCCAGCAACCGGCACACCAACACGTACTTGCTCTTGGCCTGAATACTTGTGCATCAATAGATGCCACATCGTCAGCATTATATTGAAAGAGGTGGTGTTATGTTTCGCTGCCAATTGGGTGATATTTGAAACTTGCTCACTACTAAGTTCGAAGTGAAGTCGATTTCCCTCAGTTTCGGTCTGCTCTCTTGGCACTTCACTGTAAAGTACTAGAGGGTCTATATCGAATTTCAAAGCATCCAACCACCACGCTTTTTGGTCACTCGCTTCTTCAGATTCAAGCCACTGCTTCTGCCAATTCGCATAGTCTACATATTGAACATCATTCGTAGTTTCAGACTCGAAAGTTGATGCTACGCCCTCTTCCGTATAACCAGAGATCATCGATTGGTAACAGACAGCCAGCTCTTTCAGCAATGACTGCATGGAGATACCATCTGAGATAATATGGTGTACGACAATTAGAAGCTCTGCTTGTTTTCTTTTGGCTACATGCTCAGTGCTAACTTCATGGTTAACGGTAACTAACTGCTCTGATAGCCCAGCAATCCAATCAAATCGAATCAATGGACCTTCTGAGAAATCAAACGGCTTAGCGATGAGTTCTTTATACACAGAGAGCCTTTGTTCATCGGACTCCGAGCTCTGGTGAATACCAACGCATATTTCACGCTCAGCATGAATAGACTGCATGAGTTCACCTTCAACTTGAGTAAAGTTGGTTCTCAAGATCTCATGACGGGCAACTAAAACATTAATGGCACTCTCAAGCACAGCAATATTCACATCGCCCGTAAATTTAAGTCCTAAAGGCATGTGATAAGCGGCACTGGTCGGCAACAGCTGTTGAACGAACCATAGTCGTTTCTGTACCGCGGATGCTGGCATATGCGGTAACCTTGAAACCCGCTCCAAAAAGGCAACTTCTGTGTCATTTTTAACATCGGTAAACCTACATTGAGCAGCCAGTTCTTTAAGGACAGGCGTATCGAACACTGCCTGTAATGACAGCCTAATGTTGTCTTTTTGATTCAACCTTCCGACAAGTTGGGTTGCCAGTAACGACTGACCACCTAAGGCAAAGAAATCATCCTCACGACTTATCTCTTTTTTATCAAACAGCGCTTGCCATTGATTCGCTAAAGCTAATTCCATCGCACCATTCGGCGCTATATATTCTGAGCTTGATACCTCTTGCCAATTGGGTAGCGGTAAGCGTTTTTTATCAACTTTACTTGCCGGGGTTAACGGAATCTTGTCCATTTTGATGACTTGGCTAGGCATCATGTAATCTGGAAGATCCTGACTAAGGTCTTTTAAAGCGTCTTCAGTGGACAATGCGTTTTCGCTTTGAATATAGGCGACCAGCTGTTTACCTGATAGGCTGTCACAAGCTATTACCGCGCATTGCTCTGAACCTGTGATCTTTTGTAGTCGGGATTCGATTTCACCAAGTTCGACCCTGAATCCACGAATCTTAACTTGTTCATCGCTACGCCCGAGGTATTCCATCACACCGTCTGAACGCCATTTAACTACGTCACCGGTTCGGTACATTCGCTCACCATTGCTTGCAAATGGATCCGGAATAAAACGCTCTGATGTTAAATCAGGACGTTCAAAGTAACCCCTAGCGAGCCCGACTTCTTCGCCAATATAAAGCTCTCCTGCTACTCCTGCTGGTACACGATTAAGCGTGGTATCCAACACATATAAAGTTCGGTTTCCAACCGCTTTTCCGATAGGCGCATAAGCACTTTCTAGTTCGGTATCCGGATACGCCTCCCAAATCATCGGAGTCACAACCGTTTCAGTCGGACCATAACCATTGATGATTCGTTTCGGCTTTAAGACTTGCTGCAGTTTGAAGTAGGTATCACGAGTGAAGGCTTCACCACCTAGCGTCCATGAACGCACAGAGAGAGCTGGATTGCTGCCTTCTATCCACTCTAATAACGGCAGCACATAACTCGGAGGAAAACACGCAATGGTTACCTGCTCTCGCTCCAATACATCACAGGTTTGTTGAGCGCTCCATAACGATTGGTCTCGAATGACCAAACGAGAGCCGAACGCTAATGGTACAGTCCAACGTTCGATCGCTCCATCAAAACTGATTGACGCAAAGTGCAGCTCAACATCGTTCGTCATCATGCCATATCGTTGACCTATAGTTTGAACATGCATGCTCAAACCTTGATGTGATACACAGACCCCTTTCGGCTTACCGGTAGAACCGGAGGTATAAATCATATATGCCAGTTGATCTGGCAAGATGACAGGCTTTTCAACAAGTCTTGTTGTTAAATCAAGCGAGTCGTAGCCAATAGTTTTAGCTTGGTTCGCGATCTCATTGGCTAATTGCTCACTCAGATCATCATGAACTAATGCACACGCCCCACTGTCTTGAACCATGAAGTTTAAGCGTTCTTGGGGATACGCCGGATCTAACGGCAAGAACGCGGCGCCAGCTTTCATCACACCCATCATTGCAACCAACATATTACAGCCACGTTCAAACAACACACCAACGATGTCATCACGTTCAATACCTTCAGCGATCAACCTTGAAGCGACTGCATCGCTCTGCTCAACCACTTGCTGGTACATTAACGCTTTTCGCTGTTGGCCACTCTCAGCAGCAACGTTAGATACTAATGCTTCACTGTTAGGGCGTAACAAAGCCTGCTTTGCAACTAAATCTGTAAACGGTTCAAACATCCACGCTTCTGGTTGACGCTCAAATAAGCCAAGTTCATTCAACTGGTTCTCGGCTAAGTCAGGTAATCGGCCTAAATCTTCGGTTAGATGTTCAACTAGCTGAGTCAAATAATGACGATTAGTCGAGCGTAGTGTTTCAATTTGTTGAGGTGTGAACTTACTTTGATCGTAGGCAAAAACAATACGAAGCGATTCACTCGGCAAAATCGCCAAAGTTAATGGGTAGTGTGTAAATTCATAGCTGTCAGGCTCGCCAATACTAAACTCATCACTGCCGTTAGGATTCAAAAGCGATTCATCTAACGGGTAATTTTCAAAGACGACCAAGGTGTCAAATAGGTTTTCTCCTGACCAGCCCGTCTGCGCTTGGATGTCAGACAAAGATGAGTAGCTAAATTCACGTTGGTCACTTGATGAGGCTTGAATATCCAGCAGCCATTCAGAAATAGGCTTAGAAAGATCGACTCGATGTGCAATCGGCAATGTATTGATAAACAAACCAACCATAGAATCGCTATGAGCAAGCTCTGTCGGACGACCCGCCACTGTATTACCAAATACAGGTGTTTGTAGCCCAGTGAAGCGATGCAAAGTAAGTAGCCATGCGGCTTGGGTTAACGTGTTGAGCGTAACCCCTACTTGGTTCAATTTAGGCAGCCATTCACTTATGAGCTCTTGAGAATAATCATCATTGTATCTTTGGAAACTAGACACCTTGGAATCAGTCATCTCAGAATTCGATTGCCCGAAGGATTCAACCAAACGCGTTGGCGACTCCATGTCTTGAAGGTAACGCTGCCAATAGTCATTAGACTGCTGATTGTCTTGATTTTGTACCCAAGCAAGATAATCAGAAAACTCACCTTTGACTGGCGCAATAGAACGACCTTGGTACAAGGCGAACAAATCGCTGAGTAGAACACCCGTACTCCAACCATCCATCAAAATATGATGAATAGTAAAAATACACTGCACTTGATGGTCGTCTGTTTGAATGAAATCCACACGCCACAAAGGTTTTACTTTTGAACGATCTACAACCTGTTCTAACTCAAAACCACGCTCGACAATTTGTTTCTTGTATTCACCAAGCTCAAATTGGCTGCGCTTCTGAACATCCAACACCTGATAGTCCAATCTAAGTTCAGACCACTCAGCTAGATATGCATTACCATCAAATGAGAACAGCGTTGAACGAAGCATTTGGTGCCTTTGCATAACTCCTTGCCAAGCTTCTATCATCTTTGGCAGATCGACATTGTTGAAAGGTAAAGTGATTTGGTTGACGTAAGTGCTGTGGCTATTAGATAACTTCGCATGGAAGTACAAGCCTTGTTGTAAAGTTGATAACGGGAGAATAGTGTTAGGTAACGAATCGGTAGAACTCACACCATTGCAAAGCTGATTTAGCTGGCGTTGAGACAAATGAACCAACGGTGCATCGGCTTTCGTTAATACCGAATCCACTTCAATAAACAGATCATGTAAACGTGCAATACTGCTGTTAAATGCCGAGTGTAACACCTCAACTTCGGATTCATTAAAACAGTAGCTATCTAACTCAACATCCCACAATAGTTGCTCATTGTTCACTGATGCGTTAATCACAATCGCAGCATCAGCTGAGTTGGAGTCATCTCTCCATAAACCTACATTTGTCACCTCTATAGCATCATTTAATTGTTGAGCAGCGTTGCCAAAATAGTTGAACAACACATCCATATCGCCAACATGAGGCCACAGGTTTTGCATAACGCCTGCGTGAAATGTCACACCACCAAGGTGGTCGGCATGAAAACTGTCTTTTAAGGATTTAACCCACTCTTCAAATGAGTCAAGCGCAGGAATAGCTTGTGGGTACAACGAGGTGTACCAACCAACGGTTCGGCTCAGATCAAGCCCAGTATCATCGGTAAAACGTCCATGAGACTCACGGTGAATGGTTAACGCTTTGCCTTGATTTAGCGTACTTAATGTTAAAGCACTCACTAGGAACACTATTTGCTCTTGTGTGAGACGAGCAAAGCCAAAACCCGCTTTAGTAAGAGCTTCAATTTTTGATAACGGCGTATGCCAGTGCGTAGAAATAGGTTTGCCGCGATTTTGCGGGTAAAGTAAATCTTTCTGTTGTTCTGCCCAATACGCTTGCTGGTCGTCTGATATCGACAATGTATTTAAAACGTTGCCCCAGTTTCCTTGATGATGCGTTTTGTGACCAAGTAAGTGTTGAGATAATGAGAGCGCGCTAGAAGCCACCTTGCTGCTAGGCATCAGATCAGTGCCGTAAAGTTTAGCGAGATCTTCAATAATCAATGGCCATGAAAGTGCATCGACGACCAGATGGTGAACGGCAATGAGCACTTCACTACGCTGATCAAACTCTTCTCGTGCATCTGGTTTGTTCAAGCTGCGTATTCCAACCGCGCCAATAACACCATAGATTAAGTCGATACTCGCTTGAACTTGTTCAACATCTATAACCTCATCAAACACGTGAATCGCAAACTTAGCATCGTCTCGATAATTTGCAGTCATTTCAAATGAAGAATCGGCAGGTAATGAGTGATTGAATTGCAATCTCAACGCGTCGTGATGTTCAACCAGACAATTGAAGGCATGAGTCAATCGCTCAACATCGACCGGGTAGTCCCATTTAAACTGGATATATTGATTACAACGGCTCAACTCAAAGTGTTTGATGTATCTTTGCTGCATCGGCAACAGTGCCACTTCACCTCGAAGTTTGCCTTGCTCAGCTATGACAAGTTGTGCTTCTTCTAAGTTCTCAGCCATATCTTGTAATTTTGGGAAATCGAAGACTTGTTTAGGTGATAACATGAATCCCCGTTGGCGCAACTTTCCGACCAATTGAAGTGCCATAATCGAATCACCACCTAACGCGAAAAACTGGCTATTTACCCCTACACTCTTAACCTTTAGTAATTCGCGCCATATCTCTGCAAGCATCACTTGTTGGTTGTTCACAAGCGAACCTTGATCGCTGTCAACCTCCATCCAATCAGGCGCAAGCAGTTGTTTTCGATCGACCTTACCTGCCGGTGTTAGCGGTAACTTGTCTTGGACGATAATACAAGCGGGTATCATGTAGTCAGGTAAAGTTCGTCCTAACTGCTCAAGCCATTGCGCTTCATCATTACCACCAGCGTCTTGCGATAGCGTATTGTTTGACTGGTTCTTGTTTTGCTCAACTTTGCTTAGCTGAACATAGCCGACCAGCTTTTTACCCGTTGGCGATTCATGATCGACAACGGCACAAAATTCAGCTCCGGAAAGCGCTTGAAGTTGGGATTCAATTTCCCCTAGCTCAACACGGAATCCACGAATTTTAACCTGCTGGTCAACACGGCCTAAATACTCCATGATCCCATCTTCACGCCACTGAACTAAATCGCCCGTCCGATACATTCTCTCGCCATTGTTTGAGTACGGGTCTGGCAGGAATCGTTCAGCCGTTAGGTTGGGTTGTTTCAGGTAACCTTCAGCCAAGCCTACCTCAGAGCCGATATACAGCTCACCACTGCAACCGAACGGTACTTGGCTTAGCTCTGCATCGAGTACATACAACTTCCTATCACCCACTGGCGTTCCGATCGGAGCATACGAACTATCCATAGTATCGTCCGCATAGGCTTCCCAAATCATTGGAGTGATGACCGTTTCAGTCGGGCCGTAACCATTAATAATCCGTGGTGGCGCTAACACCTCTTGAATACGCTCAAAGGTCTCGCGGGTGAAAGCTTCGCCACCTAAAGTGATTGAACGTAATGCCAGTTCAGGTTTCGTCGCTTCAACCCAATCGAGTAGCGGACCAACATAACTAGGAGGGAAACACGCAATAGTGACTTTTTCTTGCTGCAATACATCGCAGGTTTGTTCCGCAGTCCATAGTTCTTGGTCTCGAATCACAAGTCGAGAGCCAAACGCTAATGGCACAGTCCAACGCTCAACGGCACCATCAAAGCTGATGGAAGCGAAATGTAATTCTACGTCCTCTTCGCTCATGCCATAACGTTGACCGATGGTCTGAACGTGCATGCTTAAACCTTCATGCGATATAGTGACACCTTTTGGCTTTCCAGTTGAACCAGAGGTATAGATGATATAGGCCAGTTCCTCAGCCAACGGTCGCTTAAAAGAATTATCTGACGATAAACCTGCAAACTCAGCATTTTCAATACAGAATTGAGTGACACCGTTACTACCATCCAATACATCTTTGCATCTATCATTAGATTTAGGATGTGTAAGGAGCAACTCTGTGCCACTGTCTTCCAACATGTAGCTCAAGCGTTCTGTTGGGTAGTCAGGGTCTAAAGGTAAGAATGGAGCTCCAGCCTTCAGAACAGCGATCATAGAGACGATCATATCGACGCCACGCTCCATCATTACACCGATTGGCGATTTTGATGTTGCACCTTGAGATAAAATCAAATTCGCCAATTGATTCGAACGAGTCTCCAACTCTAGGTAACTCATCGACTCGTTTTGGTGTTTCAACGCAATACTGTTCGGGCACTTAACTGCTTGCTCAGCCACCAAGTCAGTGAATGGACGATATTGCCATGAATAGTCACCTGAACCATGTTGGTCAATCAACCTCATGTCCTTGCTCGAAATTGCATTAACGGACGCCACCTCAGCGTTTGGCGAATGAATAATACTTCCCAAATTAACCTTAAAGCTTTCGATGAATTTAGTTATAAACGGACGCGTGAACTTTTCCTTTGCGTAGACAAAGCGCAGCGGTGCGTTGCCTTTATTGATGACATCCAACACTAACTCAAACGGTGTCTCTAATACTGGAAATTCTTCAAATTCCGCAGATACTCCGTTAGTACTAATCGATAATTTATCACCGTGATTTCTGAAGTTTAAAGCGGTTGTAGGTATCGGTAAATCACCCACTAATGTCTCTAATGGCGTGCTTTCAAATGCCAAAGACGCTTTCATCGACGCATGGGTCTTGTCAACTAGCTGAGACAGAGTCATCTCTGCATCAATGCGATAGCCCATCACGGCACTGTTAACATAAAAGCCGACCGTTCTACGGTTCTTAGAATTTCGGTTTAACGCAGGAACACAAATCGAAGGATGAATATTAGAAGAGTACTGGCGCAGTGTAAGCATCATGGCAGACGCTAACACCTCAAACTTGGTCACGCCTAACTCACTCCCTAACTGCTTGATTGAATCATGGATATCACTCGATAAGTGAACAAGCTCATGTCTCGCACCGTAGGCATCTTGAGATTGGTCATTGAGGTTCGATAACGACAACGGTTCTTCACCAATAAACTGATTCTGTATCCATGAAGATTTTTGCTGCTCATAAAACTCTGACTTTTCCGCACTGGCCTGCTCTACCGCGTAATTGAGGTAGCTTTGAACCTCTATCATCTGGTAGGTTTTACCCGCTACAGTGTTTACTAGCATCTTAATTGTGATCTGAAACGACCAGGCGTCAGTCACAATGTGATGAGTAGCAAGCAACACCGCAAAGCGATGTTCAGTGACTTTATAAATGCAGCATCGTACGAGGTTACCTTCCACTAGATTGAACGGCTGTTGCCAACGTTGGCGAGCATCATTATTGATAAACTCAACCGTATTTGAGTCACCTTGCATGTCGATATAATCATATTCAACAGGCTTAAAAGGCATCACTCGTTGAGCCGCTTTTCCCTCAACTTCAGAAAACTGACTGCGAAACGAAGGAAATGCCGACACCATTTCATTTAGTGAGTGTTGAAGTTTTTCAACCGTAACATCTTCGCCTTCAAACCAAAGTAAACCACCTAGGTTATACGCCAGGCTCATCGGTTGTAATTGCTGAAATAACCACAAGCGCTGTTGAGAGTATGTGAGAGGATTCCAAGGGGTTACGGAATCCAAAATTTGTTCATCATCAACTGACATTTTATTACCTAAACATGAAATTTGGTTGTACAGACCCTCTCTTCGCCCATGACAGGCGAAAAGTACAGGTATTGGCTAAAAGTTAAATAGGTTTAATTTTCTAGGGCAGCTATAGCGTCGCGTAAACTTTTCGGACGCATATCTGTCCAAACTTCACGGATATGCTCAAGGCAATGCTCTTTGTTGCCTTTTACACCGACCTCAGTCCAACCATTTGGCACTGAGTGATACGTTGGCCATATGCTGTATTGTTCTTGTGCGTTTATCACAACGGTAAATTCTGTATTTGGGCTATCAATACTCATTCTTTCCTCAACTAACTTTGTTTTATTGTGTTTTTGAGCCTAACTTGGCTCTTAAAAACTCAAGCCACAACAGTCTCTAGTGCTTGGTGTGCTTGTGCTAAATTCCCTTTACTCAACTCAATAAGATTGCCGGTATCCATTTTAAAAATGCGGTCAGCGGCATCGAAATAAGCGTCATCATGAGTAATCGCGATAACAGTCACGCCCCGTTGTTTAAGCAGTGGCAATAACTGACGGTAAAACAGTTTTCTGAAACGTGGGTCCTGATCAGCGGCCCACTCATCAAGCAGAATACTACCGCGTTTTTCGAGTACCGACATCATCAGCGCCAGTCGTTTTCGTTGACCTTGTGAGTAGCGAACGTCACTCAACTTACCTTGCTGGTGGTCAACCTTATGTGCCATTTCAAGACGAACCATCCATTCGTCAACATCTTTGCTATCGATGTCTTGACCTTCGCCATCAACAATTTGATGGAATAGATGGAAATCACTGAACACTGCCGAAAACTGATGGCGATAATCTTGCCAATTCGCTTGAGTCACCTCATCGCCATCGACATAAACTTGGCCAGAATGCGGTCGGTAGAGTCCAGTAAGCAAACGCGCAAAAGTCGATTTACCACTGCCATTACCGCCAATAATGAAGATGTGTTCGCCACGTTCGATCTTGAAATCAATTGGGCCTACGCCAAACGAGTCACCATCAGAATCTGAGCGGTAGCGATAGCTAGCCCCCACGAGTTCTAGTGAATTGAATACTTTGGTTTTTGCCGACTTCGGATTTAGGCTTCGATCGGTACTCAACTCTAACGACGACAACTTCTTCATTGAAATATTCGCAGTAATCAAGGTTGGAATTGAACCGACTGCAGACATTAGCGGGGTTCTCATAAACAACACGACCAATGCAAATGTAGACGCCACCTCTAACGTCGCCCAACCCAAAGCAGTCGCGAGGTAAAAGTTCAGGCCAATCAGTGCCAATACAACCGTGTTCGCCATGTTGGCAGCAAAACCATTTAGGATATCGGCCTGTGTCACTTCATTTCTGTAACCTTCAGCATTGACTGAAAACGTCTCATCAAAGTAACGCTTAGCTCTGAATGGGTTTAAAGAAAGTTCCTTACGGCCATCGATTAAGGATTGGTAATCGTGATACAACTTGTCGTCGTACTCACGAACCTGTTTAACGTGTTTAGTGATGCGCGTAATAAGCAGATAGCCAATGACACCGGTTAAAGAGAGCATTAAAACGCTAACCCCAAACAGTGGCATAGATAGAAAGGCCAAGTAGACTAATGCCACAACCGTTAGTACCAAGCCGTAGATCAACTCAGGTAAATGTACGAATGCAATGGTAATGTTGCGAATGTCGGTGTTCAGTGACGCGAGTACACCTGCACTTCCCACTTTTTCGACCTGTTCAATATCGGTATTTAATAGTTGAGAGACCAGTTCACAGCGTTTGTAGTAAACGAACTTGTGGCCCAGTTTATGAAGTGCTACCTGAGCAACAGTTGCTGTCACCAACAAACCAATCAACAATGACGCAAACTGAATCAAGGTATTGGAAAGTGGCCCATTGCTTTCAAGTAATTTGTGCTGAATAAACGCAATCACGCCTACGCTCAAGAACGCACTCGCAATACTCAACAAGATCACGAAGGAAAGTGATTTTTTCTGTTTTTCAGCCAACAATAGGATCAAACCCATTTCATACACACCATTTAATTAATTGTTATTGTTGTTATCATTTTCATTATCACTTAAGAGAAAGATAATCCCATATAATCCGAACTCGATAATCTTGTTGTTTAGTAATGGCTCTAAAAGCTCAACCTGTTTCTAACAGACACCTGCTAACAAGCGTCAGTAGTCACTTTAAGTAACGACAAGTGACTGAGCTATAACCTTCTCAACCCCCACATCAGGTACATACCACCGATAATCGAAGCCACCAAACCTGCAGGAATCTCTTGTGGGTAAAGCCACTGTCTACCGAGCCAATCCGAGAACAACATTAACGCCATACCAATTAACGACGAACAGATCAGATGTTCTTTCGCACGACTGTAGCCGAAAAGTCTCGCCATGTGAGGAGCCATCAAACCGATAAAGCTTAATGGCCCAACCACCAGAGTTGCGCTCACAGTTAAACATGCCACTAAGAGCAGCAATAGTATTCGAGATCTTGGTACATTAATGCCTAGAGATTGCGCACTCGCCTGTCCTAAAGGCAACACATCCAACCACCGTGCACAGAGAAAACCTAGCGAGATAAATACAATCGAAGATATCAGTAACGGAACGAGTGTTGACTCTGTGACGTAATAAGTTGAACCTGCCAACCAAGCCAAAACTTGGTAACTTCTTGGGTCTCCTCCCGCCAATACAAAACTCTGGACCGCATTCATCAAGGCCGTAATCGCAACGCCCGTCAGTAACACCCTTTCTGGTTGGAAGCCTGACTTTTGATTGAGTAGTACAATGATGCCTAAAGTACATGCTGCACCAATAAAACCACCGATATAGAGCCCAACAACGCTGCTGCCAAGCCCCGTAAAAATCGTGATGATCAAACCTAATGCGGTACCAGAGCTGATACCAATCACTTCCGGGCTAGCCATTGGGTTACCACTCAAACGTTGTACGATCGTGCCCGCTACCGCCAACATTCCACCCGCCAATGCTGCAGCGGCTAACCTAGGTAAGCGCCATTCGAGCAATGCCCAGTCTTGAGTTTGAAATAACCAACGCCAACCTTCTGTTTGTACCGAGAATAAGCTGAATACAACGAGTGACAGAACAATAAACAAGCTAGCCAGAACAACTGAATGTTTGTTTAATCGTGAAGCCACTTCCTTATGACGCGTGAGCACGGTTTGTGTTTGAGATTGGCTTTTCATTGATAGCTTAGGCAGCAACCACAACAACAGAGGAGCCCCCAACGCTGCCGTTGCTGCACCTGTCGGAACAAACATCGACATGATGCCCGGTAGCTGTTGGATAAGTAAGTCAGTAAGGCTCAACAACAAGCCACCCAACATCATTGATACCAATAGTTTAGGAACTAGACGATGTACTCCCATCAAGCGCGCTAACGCAGGAGCAGCTAAGCCAACGAAGCCGATGACACCCACAGCACTCACGACCCAAGCTGTCAGCAATACTGCTAGCCCGAGACAAGCAATTCTTAATTTAGCTAACGAAACACCTAAGCTCTTAGCGCCCTCTTCTGATAACTGAAGCAAGCTAAGTGGTTTTACAAACAGAAATGCCATAAGAGTTGCAACCACTAAACGTGGGGCTAGATACTGAACATCTTCCCATCCACTCTGGACTAATGACCCTGCGCCCCAAATCATCAAGCCATTAAGCTTGTCTTGATTCATCATCAGCAACACTGTGCTTACAGCACCAAAATAAAGGTTCACGACCAAACCTGAAACGATCACTACGGTTGGAGACAAAGCACGTCGCCACGACAGTGCAAACACTAAACCAATAGTGCTAACGCCACCAATGAGAGCCACTAACGAATAAGACCACTCCAAGAGCCAAGGGGCATAAAGCGTCGCCAACATGAGTGCAAAGCTTGAACCGCTGGCAACACCCAATGTAGACGGCGAGGCAAGCGGATTTCTGAGCACTTGTTGCATCAAAACACCCGCGACTGCCAACGCTGCGCCACTTAACAGTGTAGTGAATAACCTTGGCCACCAAGCCAAATGCAGTTTCACTGAATCTGGAGAACTAAAATCAGTGCTCCACAAACTAGAAAGTCGGCTCAGTCCGAACTGAGATACAGATAAATGTTGGCCAATTAACGCTAATGTAGAAAGCATCAACAGTGTTAAAACAACAAACGAGAGAACTCTCATAACACGTCTCTTTGGTTCAACTCAGAAACAATGAACCTTGCAAAGCGTGTTGCAGAAGGTATAGCGCCGAAGCTCCACACCGCTGGAACTTGTAATTCGGAATAACCAGACTCTTTCACTATATATTGCCAAAACTGATTAGTTTTAAGGCGCTCTTCGGTGCCCGCAGGCATCGGAGAAATAATCACGATTTGCCCATCGACACCGATCAATTGATCAATGCCAACCAAGCTGTATCCCCAGGCATTGGTTTGCCCTTTCCACGCTGATTCAAGGCCAATCTTGTTGATCGAGGCTTTATAGAGGCTGTTATCTCCAAATACACGAACGTGGTTTGTATCCATGAATTGCACCATTAACATCGCAGGGGCATTGTTTGGTACTTGTGAACCTAGAAGCTCCATTTCGTCGTTAGCTTCGCGAATCAGCTCTTCTGCCTGGGATTCTTTTTCAGATACTTCACCTAACTTCCGAGTGGCAACCTCTAACGCGAACCAGTCAACGTCACCACTTCGGTATAAGCCAATAGTCGTAACTGGCGCAATCTTGCTGAGTTGAGCCTCTAACGTTGAAAACATTGGAGATAGTAAAATCTTGTCTGGTTTAAGCTCATGGATACGTTCAAGGTTTGGCTGCGTTCGCAAGCCAACATCAGCAACTGTTTGAGGAATTTCAGGTGATTTCACCCACGAGTTGTAATCAGGTATTTGCGCGACTGCGACAGGGGTAACGCCCAACGCCAAAAGCGTTTCAGTGTGAGTCCAATCAATCGAAACCAATCGAGGTTGATCGTCATCATTCATCTCAGGCGTTTTTTGCTTGGCTAACGAGAGTGGAGAAAATACCAGCAAACTCGAGATGAAAACACTAGAGATAAGCGCACGAGTAACGTGCGAGCGTTGTAATCTTGATTGAAAAGGCTGCTTGAACATCATGCTGACTCCAAATCACCAGGCATCGCGACTGGGTAACCTGCAGAGTGTTGAGTAATGTGCATAGGTACACCATAGATATCTTTCAATATCGACTCTTTGAATACCTCGTCAACCTCACCTTCGACTAATAGCTTACCGCTATGAAGGGCTATAATGTGGTCGCAAAAACGAGCAGCCATGTTGATGTCGTGAATGACAATGATCACCCCAATTCCCAATGTTTCACTCAATCGCTTAATCAATGTCAGCATTTCAATCTGATGGCCGATATCGAGCGCGGCTAAAGGCTCATCCAGCAAGAGGTATTTCGTACGTTGAGCCAACAGCATCGCAAGCCAAACACGTTGGCGTTCGCCACCCGATAATGTATCAACCAAACGATCAGCGAATTGCGCAGTGTCGGTAAGTTGCATCGCATCTTCAACATACAGCTTATCTCTCCTTGAAAGTCGACCCAATAAGCCATGCCATGGGTAGCGACCAAAGTTCACGAGATCTTTTCCGGATAAACTGTCAGTTGCAGGTAAATGTTGAGGCAAGTAAGCAATTTGCTGTGCGAAGCCCTTATCTGGCCATTTAGTGATTGCTTTATCTTTCAGGTAAATATCACCAGAAGTAGCGCGCTGTTGCTTCGCTAACAACTTTAATAAAGTCGATTTTCCCGAACCATTATGCCCGACCAAAGCGTAGGTTTTTCCTTGCTCAAACGACACATTGAGTCCCTTAAGCAACTGTTTATCCCCTACGCTAAAACCGAGTCCCTTTGCTTCGAGCATACCTTCAACCTTTAAACACATCATTCACTAAAAATTAGTGCAATACGCACATATTCATAAAATCATTAACAGACACGCTTTTATACACTTGCAAAAAAGCGAATGCAAACAATTTTCATTTAGATTAAAGTGTATGCCATACGAGCTTTTTCCCTATATTATAAGGGGTTAGAGGTTTAAATTTGAAAAATGAAGGCTTGGCAGTAATTGTTATCCTTGTTGCAAAATGGTTAACCTAATGATGAATAAAACTTTTCGCGTACTCTCTAAAGATTTTGGCCTTCTGAGTAACGGACTAACCCTTCATGCAGAGTCAACGTTATTGCTTTGTGAAAAGGCCAACACCACTTTGAATATTGGAACCTCGCAGCGCGAAGGTATCGAAATCCACGTTACACAGTTTGACGGAACACGCTTTTACGATGTCATGTTCGAACAAACCAATATTTATTGCCCTGATGTCATCGCTCACTCCATTAATAAGAGAAAAGCTGAGTATTTTGTTGGCCGCTATTTAGTCGCGAACAGGCTTAATGAGTTAGGGTTTGAATATTGCACTCTTGAGTCGAACATCGATCGCAGTCCTAGATTCCCTTGTGGCGCTATTGGCTCAATTTCACACTGCACAAATTTGGCATGCGTTGTAGTCACCCCCTCCTGTTGTCCAGACCGAGAAAACCTTGGTCTCGATGTGCAAGAGCTCATTTCGAGCGACGTTTGTAGAGAGATTGAAAGCATGATTGTGGCCGAACGAGAAGTTGATTTAGCGGTGAGTGTTGAGTTAACCAAAGAACAAGCCATAACACTGCTCTTCTCAGCCAAAGAGGCGATATACAAGGCACTGGCTAAGTTCTCGACACGAGGTTTGAATTTTACTGATGCAAAATTGAAGCAAATAAACCAAAAAACAATGGAGTTTGAGCTAAGTGAAAGCATTAAACTACGAACTAACACGTTGAAGGAAATAAGCTGCGAATACTGGTACTTAGCACAACACAAAGCCTTTTTAACTTTGTGTTATTACTCACGTGATTGCTAGCTGTCGCGCTTTATAAATTCTATTGGGAAATGCTCACTACGTGGTGTGCTTGGTCAGTATCGACACTCGATCAATCGAGAGACAAGTACAAGGACGGTATATTGGTATAGGCATAAAGATGAGACGCAGAATCTTCTGCAGCTTTCGATTGGTAAAAGGTTGACATTCTTGAACCGCTCGCAAGATCAATTCACTCGCAATGCCTTGGCCTCGCCATTTTTCATCAACATAAACAGCGTTAATCCAGACGACATCTCTTACTTGATGAGGTCCTTGAAAATGGGAATACGCTAAGCTACCAATGACGATATTTTCTCGAATGACCACGATCACTAGCGGGAGATGAACATTGGTTGGGTCCGATTGTTCTGAATAGGCTGATTTAAACTCAAATTCCAACCATTCACTTTGAAAAAGGCGTTTAAGCTCTTGCCAGTTTGGAGAGTGCTGGGCACATTGTCTAGAAACGACTTTTTGTATTTAAATTTCCTTTTTAAATACGAGCAATTGAAATAAGAGCCACTCAGTTAAACAATTCACTCAAAAGACTGTATTAACCTACTTTTCATCCTCATAATGAATGTAATCGGCGTCTTGATTGATCTCTTCTCCACAACCTAAACAGTCGGCTTGTAAGTCTGTTGGCATCGTAATAACAAACCACAATGTGGGCATAAATCGCCTTGTTGATACATATAGGTTCCCTTCTAATTCATCCAGCCTACTTTAGCCAATGTTGATTGGGGTACGTTTGCTTGCTCTCTTCCAACCAATCGTGAATCACTTGGCGAGCTGCCTCAGTTGGTGGCGCGTTTCCTTGCTAGCGCTTCATCCACTATATCAACCTTTTGTAAATTTCTTATCAATCAGAGCGCTATATACAGGATAGCCTTTATAAGATCTTTGAATGACGATTTACCCTAATATGGGACCTCTTCGATATCATTTGTGCGAAAAAACTATGCTTGTTACATAATCCACAACAAAAGGCTTAAATTGTGGAATACCGACATATTCTAGTCGTAGTTGAACTGTCTGACGACACCAAAGTACTGATTGATACAGCAACTTTCTTCGCTGATAAATTCGATGCGGGTATTTCGTTTGTCTACATGGATGGTACGCATAGCGAAATTTACCCTGAGCTGGTAGATATTCAAGCAAACGACGGAGATTTACCTATCAATCAAGATGCCGTTAACAACTTAAAGGAGTTCGAAGCTTACGCAAAGCACCCAATTAAGCATATTTTTGTAGGTACGGGCGATTTGAATGATAAGCTCAAGAACACTATCTCAGAAAATAACGTTGACCTATTGATGTGGGGCCATCACCATGATTTTTGGCATAATCATTTCCCACTCGGAAACAGATAATCGACACCTCTCCGATTGATATCTTAGTGGTTCCGATGGAATAGCAACTTTTGTTAAACGGTTAAAACGTTAAGTCTTGCCAACCTCTATCGGTATTATTGGTTGGCATATTTCGGTTGGCTTAATACCCTCTTGTGATCGTCCCTTTTCCTCTGGCTCAGGTCTACCGATTTCCCTACATCATTTGTGATCTTGTTAGCGTATCGACTCGTAAGCGTCTAATAAATAACAATTCACGAGTGTAAGCATGAAAAAGATTGGTCTCTATCTTTTTACAAATGATTTAAGAATCAACGGCAACACACTACTTCATCGGGCGTCGCAGCTCGTTGATGAGCTAGTATGTGTCGCAATCGAACCAAGGCTTTCTACCTACTCTGTTAGACTTTCACAAGAACAGGAAAACGGGGCGCATCGTCACCTTTTCATTAAGCAAGCTATAGATGATTTAGCCTTGAGTTTGGCGCGTCTTGGACAACGCCTTTTTGTATTAGAGCGAAATACGAGTGAGAACTTAGTTCAACTCGTCAAATCTCAGCAAGTGACACACTTTTTTGCCAGTTCGCATTGTGCCCATGACGAGCGACAGTTAATTAAGGATACGCTAACGCAATGTCCTGGTTTATCCATCTCTCAGCAGCATCACACAACTCTGTTTGAGAGTGATGCGTTCCCCTTTGAACTTACCAAGCTGCCTCGCTCGTTCACCAAGTTCCGTCTTCAAGTTGAACGTCTAGGGATCAACACAGAAGAGAGTGTAATAGCGTACCTTCCACCAGTGCCACAAACCGCTACTAAGTCTTATAGAAAGCCGTTACCTGAGTTAAACGACTCAAAAACAGGCGACTACATAGGCGGCGAAACGGCAGGGTTAATCCACTTAGAAAACTACTTTTCAAATGACTATGCTGGAACCTACAAACAGACACGAAACGCATTGGATGGCATCGAGAACTCAACTAAGTTTTCGCCATGGCTAGCATTAGGGTGTGTATCGCCAAAAACCATTTACCGCCACTTAAAGCAATTTGAAGCGCATTGCGGCGCGAACGATTCTACCTATTGGATTTACTTTGAGTTGTTGTGGCGCGAATATTTCTATTGGAAGTGTCTAACGCTCGGGACGTCGCTGTTTGGTCGAGATTCTAATGCTCTGTCGAACGAACAATTGTTCGATACCAATACGGGATCAAGCTTCGCCAGATGGAAAAGCGGCAACACCAACTACCCTATTGTCGACGCCTGCATGCGCCAGCTTAACGCAACGGGTTATATGTCTAACAGAGGCAGACAGCTAGTCGCGAGCTGCTTGATTCACGAGCTTGGTATTGATTGGCGCCACGGTGCCGCCTACTTCGAGACCCAACTCATCGATTACGATGTCGCGTCGAATTGGGGGAATTGGGCTTATATCGCCGGAGCTCTAAATTCACAGGCTACTCAAAACCCTAACAAACAAAAGTCAGCCAATCAATCACAATCTAAATCCCGTCATTTCGATCTTGTTAAGCAGACAGAAATGTATGACCCAGAGCACGCCTTTATCAACAAGTGGCACCGGGACGATGAAGCTTCGGCGTCAACTCGATATCAGGACGTAATATGAAATACAAAACTGTACGCCTAATTTTAGGTGACCAGCTCAATATTGAGCACTCTTGGTTCGATCATGTCAGTGATGAAGTGATCTACATTATCGCCGAACTTAAGCAGGAAACCGACTATGTTGCCTCACACATACAAAAAGTGGCAGCGTTCTTCTCTGCCATGGACTATTTCGCTGAAGAGCTGACACAACTTGGGCATCAAGTGTTGCATTTAACCTTGGATGATACGACACAATTCAAAGATCTCGATGCCGTTCTTCAGCACTACACAAACGAGTTTGACGCTGAGAAATTTGAATACCAGAGACCAGACGAATATCGACTATTAGAACAGCTCAACAAACTTAAACTATCTAACACCGTCAAAGGGTGCTACGACTCCGAGCACTTCATGTTTCCTTTTGCCGAAATCGAAGAACAGTTTCCGAAAGACAAACATATCATGATGGAGCATTTCTACCGCCGAATGAGAAAGCGATTCGACATTCTCTTAGACGACGGAAAACCAGTCGGCGGTAAATGGAACTATGATGCAAACAACCGTAAAAAACTCAAGAAACAGGACATCGAAAATCTGCCGCAACCTTTGATGTTTTCCAACGATATATCTTCCATCCTCGAGCGTATTGAACGACATCAAGTTGCGACCATAGGGCAAGTTGGTGACCAACTACTTTGGCCTGTAAATCGTGCACAAAGTTTGTCTTTGCTCGCTCACTTCTGCCAAGTTTGTCTGCCACTGTTTGGCCACTTTCAAGATGCAATGACAGTGGAACACGACTCAAAGTGGAGCTTGTATCACAGCCGACTGTCGTTCTCGTTAAACAGCAAGCTTCTTAGCCCTAGCGAAGTCATTGAGGCTGCTCTTTCTGCTTATCACGCTTCTTCTAAGCAAAATGCACCCACTATCGATATTGCACAGGTCGAAGGGTTCATTCGTCAGATATTGGGTTGGCGTGAGTACATACGCGCGGTGTACTGGGCGAACATGCCGGCTTACGCGACCAAGAACCACTACTCAGCAGACCATGCGTTGCCGCATTACTTTTGGGATGGCCAAACTAAGATGAATTGCATGAAACACGCGATTGATCAGTCGCTAGAGTATGCTTATGCCCACCATATTCAAAGACTCATGGTAACGGGAAACTTTTGCTTAATCGCAGGTATTGCGCCAGACCAAGTCGACAATTGGTATCTCGGCATTTACGTTGATGCGATTGAATGGGTTGAAATGCCCAATACGCGAGGTATGGCACTATTTGCGGATGGCGGCATCGTAGGAACCAAACCATACTCTGCCAGCGGTTCGTACATTAATCGCATGAGTGACTACTGCAAAGGCTGTCATTATAAAATTAAAGAGCGTAGTGGTGATAACTCATGTCCGTTTAACAGTTTGTATTGGCGCTTTATGAATAAACACCGCGACGCCTTAAACCGAAACCCTCGCATGGGAATGCTTTATCGTTCTTGGGACAACATGGATGAAAAAGAACAGCAAGTAATACTCGATACCGCTGAACAACGACTGATGAATTTGGAGAACTTATAATGGTGCAGCAACTCAGATTACACATATTGGTTATCGGTGGTAGTGGTGGCATTGGACTCGCCGTGGTTAAGCACCTACTGTCGGAACTGTCTCGCTTTGATTTTCTCGATATCCATGTTGCAGCGACTTACCATACCCAAAAGCCTGAGATTTGTGATAAACGCCTAACTTGGCACCAAGTTGACGTGACTCAAGAATCCGATATCGTCGAATTACGCGCTCAATTTGATCAACTCGATTGGCTAGTTAACTGTGTTGGGATGTTACATACGCCAGAACGTGGGCCAGAAAAGAACTTGTCGTCTATCGACCCAGAGTTCTTCCTCAAAAACATGTCTGTGAATACCCTACCAAGCTTGTTGCTCGCTAAGCACTTCACTCCACTACTCAAAGCGAGTGACAATCCCAAGTTTGCGGTGGTGTCCGCCAAGGTTGGCAGTATTTCAGATAATAGATTAGGTGGCTGGTATAGCTACCGTTCATCAAAAGCAGCCCTCAACATGTTCATTAAAACCATGTCGATCGAGTGGGGGCGAACCATTAAGAAAGGCACAATATTAGCGCTGCACCCAGGGACGACTGATACTGCGTTGTCGAAACCCTTTCAAGCAAATGTACCGGAAGGAAAGCTGTTCGATTCGGCTTACGTGGCTCATCAACTCGTCGACATTATTCGCACTGCCACACCCAAGCAAAGTGGACACTTCTACGCGTACAACGGTGAACAGTTACCTTGGTAAAGTAAAAGTATAAGGTTGGGAAGAGTGGAGCCGCACTGAGATTCCCTATCACGCTCGCCCGTCAGTGTAGGGAATGACGACATTAAGTATGTCGAACCCTTATATAAATACCCAAGAGGCAATTAAACATCCAAAGTCTATTACACTCACGCGGGACATCCTCACACATGGGCATGACGATTACTAAGTACTGTGCAAGTAGGAAGTATACGAAATAGTCAACTCCAGAACCTTTCACCGTCATTCCCGAGAAGAAGGAATGGCTGAGACGGGAATCTCTTAAAGACTTTGGCTAAACGTTGGTGAGATTCCCTACCACGTTCGTCCCTCGCTGTAGGGAATGACGAAGATTGCGCTAACAAAGCTACCATTACTTTTATTCAGAATATAAGCAGTACTCGCAACCTATTGAGCGAAACCAACATTCATTTAACGAGTACCTTACAGCACTCGACTTCATTCCCGAGAAGGAGGAACGACTGAGTCAGGGATCTCATTAAGACATTCGCTTAACGTTAGTGACATTCCCTATCACGCTCGTTCCTCGCGGTAGGGAGTGACGAAGGTTGTGCTAACAAGATCTAGCCTTGCTACAGTCTAGCTTTGCTTAGGTTTGTTACGGCGACAACGCTCAGAGCAATACACGACTTCATCCCAACAGCGCTCCCACTTCTTGCGCCATGCGAATGGCTTCTGACACACAGGGCATGTCTTTGAAGGCAGGTGTGGCTTTTTGTGCATGAATGTTCCTTGTGTCTTAGTCTATTCATTGAAGTTCTAACAGAGAGATTCCCTATTAAGCGCATTCCTCGCTATACGGAATGACGGCAGTTGTCATATCCAAGCGAGCTTACCTCACTTAAAATAATGGCCGGAACTCTCTATCGTCCGACCGTCTCGTCTAGCCATTGGTATACAAGTGAGAGCCCCACTCCGTCCCCCCAAGAAGGAGGAGCGACTGAGTTGGAGATTTGCTTTTGTTGAAGCTGAAACCATTTCAACTCAACACACTAGGGTTTTGATACCAGCCGACCAATCTTGAAGATATCAGGCTACCACTTTGTACTGCTTTTCCATCTCGCTAACGCCAAGGCCTGCATGCTTGGTCACTTTCAACTGCACAGGCACACGCTCTTTCAAAGCTTCAACGTGACTAATGACACCAATCATTTTGCCTGATGCATTCAAGTTATCGAGTGCGTTCAATGCGATGTCTAGCGTGTCACTATCAAGCGTGCCAAAGCCTTCATCTAAGAATAGAGAATCAATACTGGTTTTATAACTAACAAGATCAGATAACGCGAGTGCCAACGCCAAACTCACCAAGAAGCTTTCGCCACCAGACAGAGTTTTGGTATCGCGCATTACGTCGCCCTGCCAGGTGTCGAGTACCTGTAGCTCTAGGCCATCGTCGGCTTTGCGTTTTAATTCATAGCGTCCATGTAAACGCTGCAATTGCTTGTTTGCCAAGTACACCAAGTTTTCCAATGTTAGCCCTTGTGCAAACTTACGGAACTTGTCGCCATTCTTAGAGCCAATCAGCGAGTTCAAGCGAGAGATATCATCGAACTCAACTTGTTGTTCAGAGATCTTCTTAAACAAATCTTGCTGGTTAATTCGGTTCTGACGATCAGTTTCAAGGTTGGCAGAGATTGCGCCAATTTTACTCGCATGGCTTTGCTGAGCTTCTTGGCAATCAGCCGTCGCCTGCTCCACTTTCTGTTGGTCTTGTTCTTGCCATGCTTGCGCATTTTCGTGGTTTTGTAGCTCCACTTGCGCTGCATTTGCCGCATTCAGCCTTGCTTTTGCACTGACAATTGCTTCATCCAGAGACTTTTTAAGGTTTTGTAATTGAGTGTGCACCTCTTCATCGAGCAATGCCGCTTCAAAATCAACTTCCGCTTCAAATGGGCTCACTTGCAAAGCTTCAACCCAAGCATTGGTCGCTTCTGTGTGGCTTGTTTGCTTCGTAGTTAATTCATCAGAAAAACCGGTATGTTTCGTTTGTTCGGTTCGATGTTCCAATTCACAGCGATTAAGTACCAACTGAGCCACGTCAAACGCTGCAACTGCATCTGTTACCTTTTGCTTCATTGCTTGGCTTGCGACTTGAATGTCTTGCTCACCAAACAACTGTGCTCTTTCACCGCTAATACGAGCTAACTCCGCTGTTAGCAATTCGCTTTCTTTGCTTAGCGCATCCAGCTCTTTTTGCACACTGTTTAGTTTATCATCCAGTGTTTTTTGCTCAGCACATTGGGTAATCAAACGCTTTTCTAGCTCAGTCTGTTGCTGTTTGGTTTGCAGCCATGTATTTGAGGCTTGCAGTTTTTCAGCAAACCAAGCATCAATATGCTCAAGTTCAGGAGCCTCAATCGAGGTTTCTACAATGCTCTCTTTGAGTGAGTGCCACTGTTGCTCTTTAGCTTGCACGGTTTGACTTGCTTGCTCATTCGCAGCTTGGTTTTGCTTATTGAGGTCGTTGAGACGCTCCTCCGCTAACACAAGATTAGCTTGCGCTTTATCAGCCATAACGCTAGCTGATAAACGTTGTTTCTCGGCCTCGGCATAGCTGTTTTTTGTATCCACTAAGACTTTCAGCTGCTGCTGGGTTTGATTTAAATGAAGCTCGCATTGCTCAACAAAAGTCGTCACTTCAGGTTCATTCCCTAGGTCAGCCACGGAAAGCAGTGTGAACTCCAGGGTCACTGCAGGAAAGTCAGACAAACTCTGTTGAAGCTTACCTATTACAGATTGCCAGTTAAGTTGCGCTTGCTGAATATCCGCTTGTGCACGTTGAATATCATCGCTTAGTGCTGTGATCATAGGAGCAAGAGAATCCAACTGTTGACGATGTTCTTGACCATCTTTCTTAATAATCGCTAACTCATATTTTTCTCGCTCTTGCTGAGCAATCAAGTTCGCAATATCTTGCGACTGCTCAACCGTATGTTCAGTAGAACCACACAGTGGACATTCAGAGCCAGGTTCCAACTTCGCACGGTACTTAGCTAACTCTCCCTCTTGCGCGATTAATAAGGTTAAGCGCTCAAGTGATGTCTCTTTCTCTTTGTATCGCTCTACCAGTACTTCACGCTCTTTCGATAGCTTCTCAGCTTGCTGAGCGTTAGTTTGGTGTGCTTGTGTCTTAACACCTAGCTGTTGCTGTGCGTTTACAAAACCACGATTAATTTCGAACAACGAGTGAATGTTGCGATTCCAAAGCTCCAACAGCTCTTTTTGGGAAAGTAATGCTGTTTCACTGGTTTTAGCGTGTAGAGCTTCCCATTGCTGCTTGGTAGCGTTTTCGGCCAGCACCAATTCAGCTAGAGCTTGATCTTGCGATGCTTTGGTTTGTTTTGCGTTTTTAATCACAGATTGTTGAGCTTCTAGTGCCGTATAGGTTTGCTTCGCTAGGTTGAGTTGTTGCGAATGCTGCGACTCTAACGTGCGTACTTGATCAACTTTGGCTTGCCACTGACCTAGGTGCTTTTCGAGGTGTTGGTCCGCCTGATGCGCCTCTAAATAGTCAGCGCTCAGCTTTTCTCGCTGTTTCAACTCGTCAATCTGTTGCACCAACATAAGCTGTTGAGTACGTTGCTGTGCGTGTTGTTCATTCAACGTATTTGCGGCGTTAACTGCCAAGGTATGCTTGTCTTTGAGTACCGATATTTGATTGTCGAGTGGGCGGACTTGCTCAATGACCTTTTCTTGATCTTGTTGCTCGGCTTTTACGTTTTCAACCGCTTCGTTACTTTGAGTCAGTTTAGTTTGGGCATCTAACTTCTCGGCCTCGCGCACTGTGAGCAACTTAGTACTGTTATCTAGGTTAATTTGCGTAAGATTGAGCTCATTCTCGCAGCGTTTTAGGTCTTTGTGCAGCGGTCGTAATTTCTCAGCCGGTTCGCTGTTTGCCAAACGCGTCAAGGATGGTTGGTTTTGCTCTAAATCGCTTTGTGCTGTTTTTAGGTCTTGTTCACTGGTCGCAACAGTATGCTGCGCTTTGGTCACGTCTTTCCACCAGCTAAGGTGAGCTTGCCACTCTTTTAGCTGTTCTGCTAAACGCTTCTGTTCAGCTTCTAACGTGTCACGCTCTGTTGTCAGCTCTTGAATCTGCTCATCAGACAGTAAACTCATACCCTCAGCTTTTGCCTTTAGATGATTAAGCGACTCTTCACTCAATTTGAAATGATCGTAAATACGTTCTGAAATCAGGCTATAGACTTCAGTACCAGTAAGTTCTTCCAACAATTCGGCACGGTCATTCGCGTTGGCATTCAAGAATGCAGCAAATTCGCCTTGAGAAAGCATGATCGACTTAGTAAAGCGCGAGAAGTCCAAACCAGTCACCTGCTCTACCAACTTAGTTTTCTTGGTCAACATGGTCTCTAAGACTTTATCGGTGTCTGCATCCGCAAATTCACATGTTGGTGTTTGCAGTGCACCATCATGCTTGCCACGAGCTCGCTTTTGGTGGAAGTTAGAACGGTACGTTTTGCCCTGCACTTCAAATTCAAGCTCAGCAAAACACTCACCCGTACCGCGAGTCATTAACTCGTTATTGCCCTTCGCTATACTTTTCAAACGAGGCGTGCGGTGGAATAGCGCTAAACAAATCGCATCCAGAATTGTCGTCTTACCCGCACCTGTTGGACCCGTGATTGCAAACAGGCCGTTTTCTGCAAACGGTGATTGGGTGAAATCGAGCTTCCAACGCCCTTTCAAAGAGTTTAGGTTTTCAAATTCTAGGTTTAAAATCTTCATACTCGTTACTCTTCTACTTTGTTTGTTGCTTGAGCGCTTTCAAACACTTCGACCATGACTTGCTTAAACTTGACCGTCATTCGCTCTAAGCGGGCTTTTTCAGACTCAGTTTCGAACTCTTCTAAGGCAATACGCTTGGTAAACACGTCCATCGGGCTCAGTTCAGACAGAGTTTCTGCTGATTCTTGCGCCAACGCTTGGTTGCGACGCTCTCTTGCACGGCGCAGTTGTAATACTTCAACATTCAAGCCTTCAGTCAATGCACGCATACGCTCTTGTAAATCAGATAGGTAATCTTGAGCCTGAACCTCTATCGACAACCACACGCTCTGTTCGCCATCCAAACCAAGATATTGATTCAGTTGAGACTCTATCTCGCTCAAGTCGCCTTTAATTTCGGCTAATGGCTGGAAAGTTGGAACGGCCAATTGAGAAATGGTGCGCTCGCCTTCAGAAAATTCAACCACGCACACCTGCTTCTGAGATTTAAGCTCATCAAAGCTCAGTGGGATTGGAGAACCGGAATAACGAATGTATTCACGCTTAGCAACCACTTGAGGACGATGAATATGACCAAGAGCAATGTAGTCAGCATCTGGGAAACCATCCGCTGCAAAGCCATCTAGGTTACCAACGTAAATATCACGTACAGAATCTGACTGTTGGACGCCCATTGCAGTAAGGTGCCCTGTAGCAATGATTGGCATGTGCTCATGGTTTTCATAAGTAGCACGCTTGGCGACTGCCGCCTCATAAACACTTTGGTAGTGCTGCTTGATTGCATCACCAAGCTGTTTTTGACGCTCTACGCCAGAAACACCGGCTTGACTGGTAAGTACATCACGAGGACGAATAAAGGGAATAGCACACACAAGCGCTTCTACATCGCCCGTTTTACCCTTGAGTTCAAGAACCTGAGTTGCATGATCTTCGTTGGTATTTGGAATGACGTCAGCGCCCATGTATTTGAGCAGCTGTTGTGACTCTTTCAGAACTGAAACTGAATCGTGGTTTCCGCCTAGCAGTACCAATTGACAGCCGATCTTGTTCGAATCGACAACAAACTTGTTATACATCTCACGAGCGTAACTTGGTGGCGTACTGGTATCGAAAATATCACCAGCAACGATGATCGCATCGATATCATATTCGGTAACTTGCTCAAGTAACCATTGTAAGAACCGTTCATGTTCATTCTTACGACTTTTATTGTAGAAGTTTTGGCCAAGGTGCCAATCGGACGTGTGAAGAATCTTCATTGCTGCTCACTGGAAGTCGGTAATACCTATAATCTACCAAAATCGCTCATACAATTCCCTTTTATAAGCTTGTGAAAAGCAGATAATTTTATGCATGATCGCATCATAAGCTATA